>CAMDVZ010000114.1 GCA_945878895.1 Caenispirillum bisanense
GCCCGGTTCGACGACCGGGTGACGGGACGGTTGAACGCCTTCTCGCCGGGCTCGAAGAAGATCCACGTCGACATCGATCCGTCCTCGATCAACAAGAACGTGCGCGTCGACATCCCCGTGATCGGCGACGTCGGCCACGTGCTCGAGGACATGATCAAGGTGTGGAAGGCGCGCCAGGCCAAGCCCGACCAGAAGGCGCTGAAGGCGTGGTGGGCGCAGATCGCGGAGTGGCGCAAGCGCGATTGCCTGCACTACGTGCAGGATGGCGACATCATCAAGCCGCAATACGCGCTGGAACGCCTCTACGCGCTGACGAAGCACAAGGCGCCGATCATCACCACCGAGGTCGGCCAGCACCAGATGTGGGCGGCCCAATACCTGAAGTTCGAGAACCCCAACATGTGGCTGACCTCCGGGGGTCTCGGCACCATGGGCTATGGTTTGCCGGCCGCCATCGGCGCCCAGATCGCCCATCCCGACAAGCTGGTGATCGACGTCGCGGGCGAGGCCTCGATCCTGATGAACATCCAGGAGCTATCGACCGCGGCGCAGTATCGCCTGCCGGTGAAGATCTTCATCCTCAACAACGAATACATGGGGATGGTGCGCCAGTGGCAGGAGCTGCTGCATGGCGGCCGGTACTCCGAGAGCTACACCGCGGCGCTGCCCGATTTCGTGAAGGTCGCCGAGGCCTTCCACGGCCACGGCCTGCGCGCCACCAAGGCCTCGGAGGTCGACGATCTCATCAAGGAGATGATGGCGATCGACGGGCCGGTGATCTGCGACGTCTGCGTCGACAAGACCGAGAACTGCTTCCCGATGATCCCGTCGGGCGCCTCGCACAACGACATGCTGATGGGGCCGGCCGACAAGGCCGCCCGACCGATCTCCGAGGAAGGCATGGTGCTGGTCTGAGGCGCAAGCGCCTCGCACCGCATCGCCGACCTTCCGCAACAGGACCGAGACAGTGACCCAAGCTCCCGCCATCGCGCGCCACACCATTGCCGTGCTGGTCGACAACGAACCGGGCATCCTCGCCCGCGTGGTCGGCCTGTTCTCCGGCCGCGGCTACAACATCGAGACCCTGACGGTCTCCGAGACCGACGCGAAGAAGCATCTCTCGCGCATCACCATCGTGTCGTCGGGGACGCCCATGGTGATCGAGCAGATCAAGGCCCAGCTCGATCGCCTGGTGCCGGTGCACCGGGTCGCCGACCTCACCAGCGAGGGTCCCTCGGTCGAGCGCGAACTGGCGCTGGTGAAAGTGAAATCGGCCGGCGAAAAGCGCTCCGAAGCCATGCGCATGGCCGACGTGTTCCGCGCCCGCGTGGTCGACGCCACCAGCGACTCCTTCGTGTTCGAGCTGACCGGCGCCAGCATCAAGCTCGACTCCTTCGTCGCCCTGATGGAGCCGCTCGGGCTCGTCGAGGTCTGCCGCACCGGCATCGTCGCGCTGCGCCGCGGCGGCGAGGGCCTCTGACGCCTTCCGGCGTCGGCCGTTTGCCATGGATTTCGCCTACCCGCTGATCGGCTTGGCGCTGGCGCATCTGCTGGCCGTCGCCAGTCTCGGCCCCAGCTTCGTGCTGATCGCGCAGACCGCCGCGGGCACCTCGCGGCGCGCCGCGCTGGTCGCGACGCTCGGGCTGACGCTGGGTGCGGCGATCTGGGCGGCGGCGGCGCTTTTTGCCCTGCAGGCCCTGTTCACCCGGTTCGATTGGCTGTATGTCGCGCTCCGGATCGGCGGTGGCGCCTATCTGGTCTGGATTGGCTACCTGCTGATTCGTCATGCCGGCCAGGGCGCCAATGCCGAACCCGCGCCTGCCACCGCGGCGGCGGCGGGCGAGGGCGCCATCTTCGTCAAGGCGCTGCTGCTGCAGCTGTCGAACCCGAAGGTGATCGTGTTTTTCGCCGGCGTGTTCGCGGCCCTGCTGCCGCGCGATGCCTCGCCCGGCATGTCGCCCGCGGCGCTGGCGGTGGTGGCCGGCAACGAGTTCGGCTACTACGCGCTGGTTTCGATGCTGTTTTCGCGAGATGGCGCCCGGCGCGTCTACGATCGCGCCCGGATGTGGATCGAGCGGATTACCGGCGGCGTGCTGGCGCTGCTGGGACTGAAACTGGTGTTTGACCGCTGACGCGGGGCGTCGGCTCGGAATTCGACGGAGGGACTTGATATGCGTGTCTATTACGATCGCGACGCGGACGTGAACCTGGTCAAGGGCAAGAAGGTCCTTGTCGTCGGCTACGGCAGCCAGGGCCATGCCCATGCCATGAACCTGCGTGACAGCGGCGTGAAGGACACACGCATCGCGCTCAAGCCGGGATCGGCCACGGTCAAGAAGGCCGAGGGCGCTGGTTTCACCGTGATGAGCCCGGCCGAGGGCGCCAAGTGGGCCGACATCGTCATGATGCTGACGCCCGACGAGTTGCAGTCCGACATCTACAACGGCGATCTGGCGCCCAACATGAAGCAGGGCGCCTCGCTGGTGTTCGCGCACGGCCTCAACGTGCACTTCAACTTGCTGACCCCGCGCGCCGATCTCGACGTGTTCATGATCGCGCCCAAGGGTCCCGGCCACACCGTGCGCTCGGAATACACGCGCGGCGGCGGCGTGCCCTGCCTCGTGGCGGTGGCGCAGAACGCCTCGGGCAACGCGCTCGAGATCGCGCTCTCGTACTCCTCGGCGATCGGCGGCGGCCGCGCCGGCACCATCGAGACCAGCTTCCGCGAGGAATGCGAGACCGATCTGTTCGGAGAGCAGGTCGTGCTGTGCGGCGGCCTCGTGGAGCTGATCAAGGCCGGCTACGAGACGCTGGTCGAGGCCGGCTACGCGCCGGAAATGGCCTATTTCGAGTGCCTGCACGAAGTGAAGCTGATCGTCGACCTCATCTTCGAGGGCGGCATCGCCAACATGAACTACTCGATCTCCAACACCGCGGAGTACGGCGAGTACCGCTCGGGCCCGCGCATCGTCACGGCCGAGACCAAGGCCGAGATGAAGCGCGTGCTGGAGGACATCCAGTCCGGCCGCTTCGCGCGCGACTGGATGCTGGAAAACAAGGTCAACCAGGCCTCGTTCAAGGCGATGCGCAAGCGCATGTCCGAGCATCCGATCGAGGAAATCGGCGCCAAGCTGCGCGCCATGATGCCTTGGATCAGCGAAAAGGCCCTGGTCGACAAGAGCCGCAACTAGACCCGACCCGGACGCTCCCGAAGGACGGTTCCCGCTGGATTGGCGCGACGCCCGGACCTGGAGGTCCGGGCGTTTGCGTTTCGGGCGCGCGGCGCGACATTGACAAGTGATCGCTTGCTCACTATAAATATGACGACTGCGTCACTTTCTAGTGAGGAGACCACGATGCCTGGGCGAACCAGACTTCCGACGGCCATCGCGATGGCCGCCTGCATAGGCTTCACGCCCGCAGTCGCGACGGCGCGCAGCGAGGCAGTGGCATCGACCACGATGTTTTCGATCATTCCGGTGCTCTCCGTCGTGCTGATCTCGGCCGTCGATCCGGCCAGCGCCGGCTTGCGGGCGTCACCGGGCGCCGCCGCGACGGCATTGTCGAGCGCCGCGGACTGGTCGGTGACGCGGGTGGGCGACGTCGTCTCGGGCGGTGTCGATGCGTCCGGACGGGCGATGGCGCTGGTGTTCATGGCGTCGGCGACCGGCGTCCACCTCAGCGTGCGGCTACCGGTGGAGATCGTGCGTTCGCTGGCCTTGAAACCTGGCGAGCGGGTGGGGGCGACGACGACGGATGTCGGGGTCGTCCTGCATCGCGACGCCCGCGTCTTTGCCCTCGTCGCGACACCCGGAACCGAGCATCTGCTGCGTCACGAAGCCGTGGTGAAGCCATGAACCGGCGTCTGAGCGTGCTGGCCTGGGTGGTCGGCGCGGCGGCTCTCGTCGTCGTTCTTGCCGGAAATCCGGCGATGGCGGGCGAGCCAGCTTGCGCGGCGGGCCCGCCAACCGTTGCCGCGGTCGCGAAAGCCGCCACCGCGGCGCGACGCCTGGAACGGGCACTGGAGGAGACCGGGGCCGACATCGTGGTGGTCGGTCGGGTCGGGTCGGACCTCGGCCGTCACGGCATCGTCTACACGCACGCCGGCATGGCGTGGCGCGACGATCCGGCGGCGCGCTGGCAAGTCACCCACTTGCTCAACGACTGCGGTGGTCCCTCGTCGCGGCTGTATCGTCAGGGGCTGGTCAATTTCTTCCTCGACGACCCGCTGCGCCACGACGCGCTGATGCTGGTGCCCGACGAGGCGACGCGGCGCATGCTGGCGGCCCGGTTGCGGCGGGGCACGTCGTCCGCGTTGCACCGGCCGGTCTATAGCGCGCTCGCCTATCCGTTTCGCGACGCCTACCAGAACTCGAACCAGTTCGTACTCGAGAATCTGGCGCTGGCGCGGCTAGGCATGCTGAATGGTGGTCGCGACGCAGCCATCGCCGCGCTGCGCGACAGTCGATTCGGGCCGCACGTCGTGCGCCTGTCGGCGACCGAACGTCTGGGTGGCAGCTTTCGCGCCAATGTACGGTTCGACGACCATCCGGCGGCGGAAGATTCCGCGCGCGCCTACTCAGTGGTGACCGTCGAAGCCATCGAGCGTTGGATGACGGCGACCGGTATTCTGGCCGCCCGGCGCGAACTGCGCTGACGGCGGCGAGGGGCGGATCGACGCTCGTGGGCGTCATGGTTGCCGCCTCGTGACGCCGGGTGCGCGCGCCTTCGTCGCACGCGTGGCCAACTAGTCTGGGGCCGAATCGTGGCGTCGGATCAAGACGTTACGCCCATTCCTTGCGTCGCGTACCGGCTCCGTTCTAGGCGCCTCCGGCCGCCATTGCGGCTTGCCCCTCCGATATCGCCGGTCTAAGACGACGCCCGTATCGCGCCCCGGCCCGCCAGCCGTTCGAGGCGCGACCCCCGTTGTCCGTTTCCGTCCGGAGAAATCCCGCGCCATGCTGTCCCGTCTGATGGGCCTGTTCTCGGCCGACATGGGCATCGACCTCGGTACCGCCAACACGCTCGTGTACGTGAAGGGCCGTGGCATCGTGCTGAACGAGCCCTCCGTGGTGGCGCTGCAGACCAGTCACGGCAAGAAGCAGGTGCTGGCGGTCGGCGAGGAAGCGAAGCTGATGCTGGGCCGCACGCCCGGCAACATCCAGGCCATCCGCCCGCTGCGCGACGGCGTCATCGCCGACTTCGAAGTCGCCGAGGAGATGATCAAGCATTTCATCGGCAAGGTGCACAATCGCCGCTCCTTCGCCCACCCGCAGATCGTCGTCTGCGTGCCCTCGGGCTCGACACCGGTGGAGCGTCGCGCCATCCAGGAATCGGCGGAAAACGCCGGTGCCCGCAAGGTCTGGCTGATCGAGGAGCCGATGGCCGCGGCGCTCGGGGCTGGCTTGCCGGTCACCGAGCCGACCGGCTCGATGGTGGTCGACATTGGCGGCGGCACGACCGAGGTTGCCGTCATGTCGCTGGGCGGCATCGTCTATCCGCGCTCGGTGCGCGTGGGCGGCGACAAGATGGACGAGGCGATTATCGCCTACATCCGCCGCAATCATAACCTGCTGGTCGGCGAATCCTCGGCCGAGCGGGTCAAGAAGGAAATCGGTTCGGCCATGGTGCCCGAGGAGGGCGAGGGCCGCATGATGGAGATCAAGGGCCGCGACCTGATGAACGGCGTGCCCAAGGAGCTGGTGATCAGCGAGCGCCAGATCGCCGAGAGCCTGGCGGAGCCCGTCAGCGCCATCGTCGAGGCGGTCAAGGTCGCGCTCGAGCACACCGCGCCGGAACTGGCCGCCGACATCGTCGACAAGGGCATCGTGATGACCGGCGGCGGCGCGCTGCTGTCGAACCTCGACAAGGTGCTGAAGCAGGCGACCGGCCTGCCCGTGTCGGTCGCCGAGGATCCGCTGCTGTGCGTGGCGCTCGGCACCGGCCACGCGGTCGAGAACATCCACCGCCTGCGTGGCGTCCTCTCGACGATGTACTAGCCGCCGGCGGCATTTCGTCCCGGCATTTCGCGGCCACCCCGAGGGGTAGCACGGGATCGCAACCATGGCGCTGCGCGACACGGTGTCCAGCACGGCGGGCTCTTTCGCCACGCTGGTGCGGCGCTTCGCGCTGACGCTGGTGGTGCTGGCGGCGGTCGGCGCCATGCTCGTTGGCAAGGCCGACACGGTGATCGTCGAGCGCGTCCGCGCCGCGGCGATGGACCTCGTCACGCCGGTGCTCGACGCCGCCGCCGAGCCGGTCGCGGCGGTCAACGATTTCGTCGCCCAGCTGCGCGACGTCACCAACCTGCGGACCGAGAACGCCCGCCTGCGCGAGGAGAACGCCCGGCTGCTGGAATGGCAGAGCGTGGCGCGCCGGCTGGAGGCCGAGAACATCGAGCTGCGGGCGCTGTCCAACTTCAAGGACGGTCCGCGGGCGCGCTTCGTCACCGCCCGCGTGGTGGGCGATTCCGGCAGCGCCTTCATGCGCAGCCTGCTGCTGAACATCGGCCGCCGGGGCGGTGCCATGCCGGGCCAGGCCGTGGTGACCGCCGATGGCCTGATCGGCCGGATCGTCGAGGCGGGCGAGGTGTCCTCGCGCATCCTTCTGGTGACCGACATCAATTTCAAGCTGCCCGTCATGATCGAGCGCACCCGCGAGCGCGCCATCCTGCAGGGCGACAACTCGCCGCGTCCGCGCCTGGCGCGCTTCCAGGCGGTGGGTGGCATCCAGTCCGGCGACCGCATCGTGACCTCCGGCGACGGCGGCAGTTTTCCGCCGGGCCTCGCCGTCGGGGCCGTCGCCAGCGTCGGGGATGGCGGCATCCGCGTCACGCCGGTGGCCGACGGCACGCGCCTCGAACTGGTCCGGATCGTCGATTACGGCGTGACCGGGCTGGTCACCAACCCGCCGCCGCCGCCGCCGCCGACCCATCCGGTGCGGGGACGCTGAGATGTATGCCCTGTTGCAGCGGCTCGACCGGCTGGCCTACGCGGTGGCGCCGGGCCTGGCGATCGCGGCGCTGATCCTGTGCAGCCTGGTGCCGGTGCGGGTGCCGTGGCTGCCGGCCATCGCGCCGCTGCTGCCGCTGATGGCGGTCTATCATTTCAGCCTGACCCGGCCCGAGGCGCTGCCGCGGCCGGCGCTGCTGCTGCTGGGGCTGGCGTTCGATCTGCTCCAGGGCGGGCCGGGCACGCCGATCGGGGTGTCGGCATTGCAGTTCCTGCTGATGTCGGAGGTCGTGGCCGCCAACCGCCGGTTCGTGGCGGAATTGTCGGCCTTCTTTCTCTGGTTCGGCTACGCGGCGCTGGCCGCGGCGGCGGTCGCCATGGCCTGGCTGGCGCTATCGGGACTGGCCGCCACGATCATCGACCCGCGCCCGGCTTTGGCGCAGTATGTCGTGTCCCTGTTCGTCTATCCCATCCTGGGCTGGGTGCTCGGGCGGGGACCCGCCCGCGACCCGTTCAACCCGACGACCGGACCCGGAGGACGTGCGTGAGACGCGACGCCGACAGATACCAGCTGTTCAGCCGCCGCTCGCTGTTGCTCGGCACCGGCATGGTGGGCCTGCTGGGCGCGCTGGGCGCCCGGCTGCACTGGCTCCAGGTGGTCGAGGGCGAGAAGTACCGCGTGCTGGCCGACGACAACCGCATCAACATGCGGCTGCTGTCGCCTTCGCGCGGGCTGATCTTCGATCGCACCGGCGAGCCGCTGGCGGCCAACCGCAACAATTACCGCGTGCTGGCGGTCGCCGAGCGGGCGCGCGACGCCGAGATGGTGGTCGAGCGGCTCGACCGCATCCTGGGGCTCGGCGAGACCGAGCGGCGGCGCCTGGTGCGCGAGCTCGAGCGCAACCGCCGCGGCGTGGTGCCCGTCACCATCCGCGAGAACCTGACCTGGGAGCAGGTCGCCCAGATCGAGTTCAACGGTCCCGAGCTGCCCGGCGTCAGCATCGAACTCGGCCAGACGCGCGACTATTTCCATCCCGAGCTGATGAGCCACATCGTCGGCTATGTCGGGCGGGTCGCCGAGCAGGATCTCAAGGAGAACGACGATCCGCTGCTGCACCTGCCGGGCATGCGGATCGGCAAGAAAGGCGTCGAGCGCGGCGCCGACGCCGCGCTGCGCGGCAAGGCCGGCGCCGTCCAGGTCGAGGTCAACGCCACCGGCCGCGTCGTGCGCGAGCTCGATCGCACCGAGGGCGAGTCCGGCGCCAACCTGGTGCTGACCATCGACGTCGAGTTGCAGCGCTACGTCTCCGAGCGCCTGAAGGACCAGAGCGCCGCGGCGGTGGTGATGGACGTGATCACCGGCGACATCCTCTCGCTGGTATCGGTGCCGGGTTTCGACAACAACGCGTTTGCCCGCGGCGTCACCCAGGCCGAGTGGCAGGACCTGCTGGCCGACCCCAAGAAGCCGCTCTTCAACAAGGCCGCCAGCGGCGCCTATCCGCCGGGCTCGACCTACAAGATGGTGACGGCGCTGGCGGCGCTCGACGCGCGCGTGATCGACGTCTGGACGGCGCTGCCCTGCAACGGCTTCATCGACATGCCGGGCAAGGACCTCAAGAAGTATTGCTGGATCCATCCCGCCGGCCATGGCTGGCTCAACGTGCACGGCGCGCTGGCGCAATCCTGCGACTGCTTCTTCTACGAGGTCGCCAAGCGCACCGGCGTCGACCGCATCGCCGACATGGCGTTCCGGCTCGGCTTCGGCCGCCCGACCGGCGCGGGTCTGCCCGAGGAGTCCGCGGCCCTGCAACCCACCCGTGCCTGGAAACAGGAACGCGAGAGCAAGGGCTGGGGCATCGGCGACACCTACAATCTCGGCATCGGCCAGGGCGACATGCTGGCGACGCCACTGCAGCTGGCGGTGATGACCGCGCGCATCGCCAACGGCGGCTACGAGGTGAAGCCCCGGCTGGTGTCGGCCCAGGTCGGGCCGCGCGATCCGCTGGCGCCGCCCGCCATGCGCACCACGCCCGACGGCCCCAGCATGCGGCTCGATCCCAAGCATCTGGAAGCGATCCGCGTCGGCATGTTGATGGTGGTCAACCACGGCACCGGCACCGCCAACGCCTCGCGCATCGCCGAGGCCGGCATGGCGATGGCGGGCAAGACCGGCACCTCCCAGGTCAAGCGCATCACCGAGTCCGAACGCGACCGCAAGATGAGCCAGAGCGAGCTGCCCTGGCATCTGCGCCACCACGCGCTGTTCGTGGGCTACGCGCCGGTCGACAACCCGCGCTACGCCTGCGCCCTGATCGTCGAGCACGGCATGGGGGGGGCCACCACGGCCGCGCCGATCACCCGCGACATCCTGCTCAGGACCCAGAAACTCGACCCCTCGCGCAAGCCCGGCCGCTTCCGCCAGGCCTCCATCGAGGGACCGGTCGTTGCCCAGGCGCCGGCCGCCGGTCCCGACAGGCCACGCGAGGGCGGCCGGTGAGTCTCGGCGTCGCGGCGATCCCGGAGCTCCATCTCGCCGACAAGGTATGGCGGGTGAACTGGGGCCTGATGCTGGTCGTGACGCTGATCGCGGGCGTCGGCTTCCTCGCGCTGTACTCGGCCGGCCGCATGAATCTCGAGCCCTGGGCGCTCAAGCACGCCACGCGCTACGGCGCCGCCTTCGTGCTGGCGCTGGCGGTGGCGATGGTCGACATCCGGTTCTGGATGCGGCTCGCCTATCCCGTCTATCTCGTGTCGTTGGTCATGCTGCTGGCGGTCGACATCGTGGGCAAGGGCGCGATGGGCGCGCAGCGCTGGCTGGTGCTGGGACCCCTCCAGATCCAGCCCTCGGAGTTGATGAAGGTCGCCCTGGTCATGGCGCTGGCGCGCTACTACCACAATCTCGCGCGCGAGGAGGTGGGCCGCATCGTCTACGTGGCGCCACCCTTGCTCGCCATCCTGGCGCCGGTCGCCCTGGTGATGGTGCAGCCCGACCTCGGCACGGCGCTGGTGCTGCTGTTCGCCGGCGCCGCCGTCATGTTCGCGGCTGGCGTGAAGCTGTGGATGTTCATCGTCGCCGTCGCGGGCGCGGTGGCGAGTCTGCCGATCGGCTGGAGCCTGATGCGCGAGTACCAGCGCAACCGCGTGCTCACCTTCCTCGACCCCGACCGCGACCCGCTCGGCGCCGGCTACCACATCACCCAGTCCAAGATCGCGATCGGCTCGGGCGGCCTGTTCGGCAAGGGCTACGGCCAGGGCACCCAGTCGGCGCTGAACTTCCTGCCCGAGAAACAGACCGACTTCATTTTCACCATGTGGACCGAGGAAAACGGCCTGCTCGGCGCCGTCGTCCTGCTGGGGCTGTTCGCGGCCCTGCTGGCCTATGGCTTTTTCATCGCCCGCGGCAGCCGCAACCATTTCGGCCGCGTGCTGGCGATGGGCATCACGGTCAACATCTTCCTCTACGTCTTCATCAACGTGGCGATGGTGATGGGCCTCATTCCGGTGGTCGGCGTGCCGCTGCCGCTGGTCAGCTACGGCGGCACCGCGATGCTGACGGTGATGTTCGCCTGCGGCCTGTTGCAGGGCGTGGCGATCCACCGCGATCTGCTGATTCCGCGCAATCCCTGACGCGATCGGGACGGGCGGCGCGACGGGCCGCGCGACGGGCCGCGCGACGGGCCGCGACGAATCGCGTCGGGCCGTATGGCCGCTATGGACAGCCTCCGACCCCGCTGCTACATAGCGCGCCGCTCTGGCCTCGACCGTCCGGAGCACGATGGTGCGGGCGCATAGCTCAGTTGGTAGAGCAGCTGACTCTTAATCAGCGGGTCGTAGGTTCGAATCCTACTGCGCCCACCATCTTCTCCCCGGTTTTCGATCCCGACACGACCGGAACGCCGTCGAACTGGCGTCGCGTCGCGCGGCGCTCTAGGCTCCCGCCCGAACAACGCACGGCCCGGGGGAGCGAACGACCATGTGGCAGCCCAGCGACCGCTATCCGGACCCGTCGGTCCGCGTCCTGCATCCGTCCTTCAACGCGCTGCGCCTGCCGCTGGCCTCGGTCGAGCGCCTGTACACGGGCTGCCGCTGGTCGGAAGGACCGGTGTGGCTGGGCGACCAGCGCTGCGTGCTGTGGAGCGATATTCCCAACAACCGCATCCTGCGCTGGGACGAGGAAACCGGCGCGGTATCGGTGTTCCGCAAACCCTCCAACAACGCCAACGGCAACACGCGCGATCGCCAGGGCCGGCTCGTGACCTGCGAGCACGATGCGCGCCGCGTCACCCGCACCGAATACGATGGCTCGATCACGGTGCTGGCGGACTCCTACAAAGGCAAACGGCTGAACTCGCCCAACGACGTGGTGGTCGCGGCCGATGGCGCGGTGTGGTTCAGCGACCCCGTGTTCGGCATCTCGGGCTTCTACGAGGGCCACAAGGACGAATCCGAGACCACGCCCGCCATCTACCGCCTCGACCCCGCCACCGGCGACCTGCGCGCCATGGCCGACGACATTCCCGGCCCCAATGGCCTTGCCTTCTCGCCCGACGGCGCGATCCTCTACGTCGTGGCCTCGCGCGCCACGCCCAACCGCCAGATCCTCGCCTGGGACGTGCTCGACGGCGGCACGCGCCTCGCCAATCGCCGCGTTTTCATCGACGCCGGCACCGGCGGCAGCCCCGACGGCTTCCGCGTCGACATCGAGGGCAATCTCTGGTGCGGCTGGGGCATGGGCACGTCCGAACTCGACGGCGTGCGCGTGTTCGACAAGACCGGCCAGCCGATCGGCCATGTCGAGCTGCCCGAACGCTGCGCCAATGTCTGCTTCGGCGGGCGTTACCGGAACCGCCTGTTCATGGCCGCCAGCCACGGGCTGTACGCGCTGTACGTGAACACGCAAGGGGTGGCGGGCGGCTGAGCGGCATAGGCGCTGGTTTAGGGTGAATAATACCAGGTAGCGGAATCCGGGACTCTCGGCCCCTTGCCGAAGCGGGTGAACGCTGATTCGGTGTGCCCGTCACGGCTTTCGGGAGAAGCGCAGATGGGTCAGCCAATCGGGATCACGCGGTGGGATCTGTCGGCGCGGGAGTTGCG
>CAMDVZ010000115.1 GCA_945878895.1 Caenispirillum bisanense
TGGCGGCGTGGGCCGACGTGGTGATGACGTCGCTGCCGATGCCGAAGGACGTCGAGGCGGTCGCGCTGGGTGCGGGCGGCATCGGCGACAGCGCGAAGCCCGGCACGATCTATTTCGATCTCAGCACCAACTCGCCGACGGTCGTGAAGGCGATCGCCGAGAAGCTGAAGGCCAAGGGCATCACGATGCTCGACTCGCCGGTCAGCGGCGGCACCGTCGGCGCGGAGAAGGGTACCATCGCCATCATGGTGGGCGGCGACGAGAAGGCGTTCGAATCGCATCTGCCGCTGTTGCAGTCCTTCAGCGCCAACGTCATCTACATGGGCGGACTGGGATCGGGCACCGTCGCCAAGCTGGTCAACAACATGATGGCGTTCTGCAACATGGCGGCGGCGGCCGAGGGGCTGATGCTCGGCACCTCGGCGGGTCTCGATCCGAAGAAGCTGATCCAGGTGATCGCCAACAGCAGCGGCGGCAGCAACGCCTTCACCATGTTCTCGCAACGGGCGCTCAGCGGCGACCACACGGCCGCGTTTGCCATGGACCTCGCCTACAAGGATTTGCATCTGGCGCTGGAACTGTCGGACCAGATCATGGTGCCGACGCCGATGGGCGCCCTGGCGCACATGCTGCTGCGCCAGGCCAAGGGCATGGGGCTTGGCCGTTCCGACACGTCGGCGATGATCAAGGTCTACGAGACAAACCTTGGTCGCAACGTTCGCGACGGCGGCAAGTCGTGAGCGACGCGGACATCACGCTGGAGCGGCTGCGCGAGATTGGCGCTGCCTTCGCGCGCCACGATGTCGAGGGCATCGTGGCGGCGTTCGCCGAGGACGGGGTGTTCCGCAACGCGCGCGGGGCCGATGTCTGGGGCAAGGCCTACGAGGGGCGTGCCGCGATCCGGGGCTTCTACGCGGCGCTGTTCGCCGACGCGGGCGACGTGCAATGGCGGCATACCGCCGAGTTCGTGACGGGTAGCCGCGCGGTGACGGAATGGCACCGCACCGCCACCACGCGCGACGGCACGAAGTAGGCGTGGCTGGGCTGCGATCTCTACACGTTCCGGCGCGGGCTGATCGTCGTGAAGGACACCTTCATCAAGGTTGTCGGCTGAGGCGAACGCCGGGCGAACCGGCGGCGCGAGGGGAGGCGGGATTGTCATACGATTACATCATCGTCGGCGGTGGCTCGGCGGGTTCGGTGATGGCCAACCGGCTGTCGGCGCGCGGTAGCAACAAGGTGCTGGTGTGCGAGGCGGGCGAGGACACGCCGCCCGGCCAGGAGCCGGCCGAGGTGCTCGACAGCTATTCCGGCACCGCCTACATCAACTCGCGCTTCATCTGGAACGAGCTCAAGGTCACGACCCAGGTCGTCTCGCACAACAATCCCCGCGAGAACCGCCCACCGCTGCGCAAGTACGAGCAGGCACGCGTGCTGGGTGGCGGTTCCTCGATCAACGGCCAGATGGCCAATCGCGGCGCGCCGACCGACTACGCCGAATGGGAGACCCGAGGTGCCGCCGGCTGGAACTGGGACGGCGTGCTGCCCTATTTCAAGAAGGTCGAGCGCGACGAGGATTTCGACGACGCCTGGCACGGCAAGGACGGCCACATTCCGGTGCGCCGTATCATGCCCGACAAGTGGACCGGTCACGCGAAAGCCGTCGCCGAGGCCTGCAAACAGGCGGGTTACCGGTATCTGCCCGACCAGAACGGCGAATTCGTCGACGGCTATTTCCCGATCACCATCTCCAACACCGACGAGCATCGCGTGTCGGCGGCGATGGGTTATCTCAACGCCGACGTCCGCAAGCGGCCCAACCTGACGATCTCGACCAAAACGCAGGTCAAGTCGCTGATCATGGAGGGCACGACCTGCGTCGGCGTGAAGGCGCTGGTCGAGGGCAAGGAGGTCGAGTTCCGCGGCCGCGAGGTGATCCTGTCGTCCGGCGCCATCCACTCGCCGGCCCATCTCCTGCGCGCGGGTATCGGGCCGGTTGGACATCTGCACGAACTCGGGATTCCCGTCGTGGCGGCGTTGGCGGGTGTCGGGCAGCGGCTGATGGACCATCCGTCCATCGCGCTCGCCTCGTTCCTCAAGCCGCACGCCCGGGTCGACAACGCCGTGACGCGGCGACACTTGCTGGTTGGGCTGCGCTATTCGTCGGGTCTGCCGGAAATTCCGAAGGGCGACATGTTCGTCGCCATGGTGGGAAAATCGGCCTGGCATGCCATCGGCGAGCAGATCGCCTCGTTTCTGATGTTCGTGAACCGGACCTACTCGGAGACCGGCCAGGTCAAGCTGACGTCGACCGACTGGCGCGCCGAGCCGGAGGTCGAGTTCAACCTGCTGTCCGACACGCGCGACCTCGACCGGTTGAAGGACGGGTTCCGGCGCATGGCGGTGCTTCAGGCGAGCGAGCCGATGCGGGCCGTGGCGAGCGACCCGTTCCCGGCCAGCTACGGCGACAAGGTGCGCCAGGTCGGCACGATCAACGCCAAGAACAAGATCATGACCACGGTCGGCGCGAAGCTGATGGACGGGCCGGCGGCGCTGCGACGCTACCTGATCGAGAAGTACGTGCTCGACGGCTTCACGTTCGACCAGGTGCTGAACGACGACGAGGCGCTGGAGGCCTTCGTCAAGAAGGCCGCGATCGGTGTCTGGCACGCCTCCTGTACCTGCCGGATGGGCCGCGCCGACGATCCGATGGCAGTCACCGACAACGCCGGCCGGGTGCGCGGCATGCAGGGGCTGCGCGTGGTCGATGCGTCGGTGTTTCCCATCGTGCCCAGCGCCAACACCAACTTTCCGACCATGATGGTGGCCGAGAAAATCGCCGACGCCGTTCTGGAAGGACGCTGAGCCATGCGCCGTAGCACCGACCGTATCCTGACCACCCACGCCGGCAGCCTGCCGCGACCGGCCCGGCTGACGGAACTCTTCGCCACCCGCGCCGACGGCGGCGCCATCGACGAGGCCGAACTGGATCGCCTGGCCGACCAGGCCGTTCGCGACATCGTGCCGAAGCAGATCGCCGCCGGTATCGACGTTGGCAACAACGGCGAACAACCGCGCGAGGCGTTCTTTCTCTATCTCCGCCGTCGCCTGACAGGCTTTGGCGGCAAGGGCACGCGGGCACCGCAGCGCGACGTGACGCTCTATCCCGACTTCATGGAGATGCGCGCGCGCGCGACGGCGTCGCGGCCGGCGGTGTCGAACATGGCACCGCCCAAGGTGATCGGCGCCATCCGCTATCTCGACAAGGCGCTGGTCGAGGCCGAGTGCGCCCAGTTCGCTGCCGCCGTCGCGGCCCAACCCGCCAACGCGCGCTTCGTCGAGAATTTCATGACCGCGCCGTCGCCCGGCATCGTGGCGGCGGCGATCCCCAACGAGCACTACGACACGATGGAGCGCTACGTCGATGCCGTCGCCGCGGCGTTGGCGGTCGAATACCACGCCATCGTCGATGCTGGCTTCGTGCTCCAGATCGACGCGCCCGATCTCGCGATGGAGCGGCACTTCCTGTTCGCCGACAGGCCGCTGTCGGACTTCATCGGCTTCATGGAGATGGTGATCGCCGCCATCAACAAGGCGCTCGGATCGATCCCGCGCGACCGGGTGCGGCTGCATGTTTGCTGGGGCAACTACGAAGGGCCGCACGATTGCGACGTAGCGCTGGCCGACATCATCGCGCCGCTGGGCCAAGCGCGTGCGGGTGCCCTGATGATGCCGCTCGCCAATCCCCGC
The DNA here is from genome assembly GCA_945878895.1 of Caenispirillum bisanense. GTDB lineage: Bacteria > Pseudomonadota > Alphaproteobacteria > Reyranellales > Reyranellaceae > CAMDVZ01. Next base: position 3,751 of record CAMDVZ010000115.1, read on the forward strand.
CACGCCCACGAGCATCGCTGCTTCCACGGCAAGCTCGCCGACGACCAGATCCTGATCGCGGGCGTGATCGACACCACGACCAACTACATCGAGCATCCCGAGGTCGTCGCCGACCGGCTCGAACTGGCAGCCCGCGCGGTCGGCGATCCGACCCGGGTGATGGCCGGTACCGATTGCGGGTTCGACACCTCGGCCGGCATGGGCCGGGTCGCCGAAAGCGTCGTATGGGCCAAACTGGCGGCGATGCGCGACGGTGCCGCGATCGCCAGCGGCCGGTTGCTCAAACGATAGGTGGATCGGGCCGGACTCAGCCCAGCAGGCGGAGCTGGCGGTCGAACACTTTCAGCGTGTCGTCGAGGGTTTCGCGCTGAGCGACCCGGCGCGGGCCCGAAGAGATCACCCATGGCGGCTGGCGTTCGCGGCCGGGCGCCAGTTTGACGATGGAGAACAGTGGCTGCTCGGCGGTGTGGCGGAAGATCGAGAAGACCGCCATGCCCGGCTTGAAGTCGATGGCGTAGTCGCGCCACTCGCCGGTCGATACGCGCTGGCTGTAAAGGCCGACCAGGCGATTGAGTTCGAGACGGTCGAACGTGATGGTCCGGCGCCGGGCGCGTGCGTCGGCGAGGTGGAGCAGGTTCGTCATGGAGCCGGCCGGGCGGCGCTGGACGGGGCTGACATTCATGGAACTGTCGCAGATGGCGGGCCGGCGGTAAAGTGGGTCCTGGCGGCGCGGTAGGGCAATCGGGTGAAAGCGGTCCCGGCTTTGAGGAAATTGTCGCGTTTCCGGAAACCGTGCCGATGTCGCACCATCCGGGGGAGCGCCACTCCAGGGGCGCTCATGGTGAACGTCCTCGATGGCCGCGCCGACGCGAGGATTGGCCACTGGAGCGGCGCGCCCGGATTTTGCCATTCCGGCGAGGTTTTCGCCGGCTTGAAACCGTGTCGATGTCGTGGCGCTGCCTTCACCCGATTGCCCTGGGCCGTCTTGGGGTGATCGGGCGAGGGTGGCCGGTGGGCCAGCCCGGATCCGCGGCGCGGACCGGAGGGGGCGAAACGTCGTTCGGGGCCGTGCGCGCGAGGCCTTCGAATCGAAAACGCCGTCCACCCCATGGCCCCGGCGTGGGGCTGTCGGGCAAATTGCCAAATCGGGCGAGGCGGGCTAGAACCGCCTCGCAAAATCGCCGCCAGGTCATTGGGAAATAACGCGTGTCCGACGTTTTCAGGGAAGTCGACGAGGCGGTCCGCGAGGACCTCGCCCGGGAGTGGTGGAAACGCCACGGCCGGACGATGATTGGTCTCGCCGTGGCCGCGGTGTTGGCCGTCGCCGCCTTCAATGCCTGGCGCTGGTATCAGACCGACCAGCGCGCCGGGGGCAGCATGGCCTTCGAGGCCGCCGTTGCCAGACTGCCCGCAGATAAACCGGCCGGGATTGCCGCGCTGGAGGCGCTCGCGTCGGGCGGACAGGTGCCGTACGCCGGGTTGGCCAGGATGCGGCTGGCGCAGGCCAAGTCGGAGGCCGGCGACAGGAACGGCGCCATGGAAGCGCTGGCGGCCGCTGCCGGCACGGGCGACGACGCCGATCTCAAGGATCTGGCTGTCTTGTTGCGTGTCATGCAGGGCTTCGAAGCCGCCAAACCCGAAGATACCGCGACCCAACTGCAGGCTCTAGCGGTCAAGGACAAGCCGTGGCGCGGCCTGGCGCTGGAACTGATGGCGGCAGCGGCCCTGAAGGGCAACGACATCGCCCGTGCGCGCCAGCTGCTGGCGGAACTGCGCGACGACGAGGCGGCACCGGCCGGCGCCCGCGCCCGTGCCACGGAACTGCTTTCGGCGCTTGGCGAAGCGGCGCCCGCGAAATGACGCATTACCGCGATCAGCGGCGGAACGGACCCATGCACGCTCAGCCTCTTCGACCGGTCGTGGCCGCCATTGGCCTGCTTTGCCTCGGCATGCTGACCGGCTGCGACATGGTCGGCGACGTCTTCGCGAAATCCAAGACGCCGATTCCCGGCGATCGGGTCGCGGTATTGTCGGAAGGTTCCGATCTGGTGCCCGACCGCGGCGCGGGCGGCCCCGATTCGGTGCGTCTGCCGCGCCCGGCGGTCAACGATTCTTGGCCTCAATCGGGTGGCTTCGCCAACTTCGCCATGCACCACCTCGAGATCGGCGACGATCCCCGCGTCGCGTGGCGGGTCGACGTCGGTAGCGGCTCCGGCTCGGACCGCCAGATTCTGGCGCCGCCGGTGATCGCCGATGGCCTGGTGTTCGTGAAAGACGCGCTCAACGTCGTCTCGGCCTTCGACGCCGAAGGTGGCCGGTTGGCGTGGCGGGTGACCCTGGGCAGCAAAGGCGGCCGCGACGACGACGAGTCGGGCGGCGGGCTGGCGTTTTACGGCGGACGGATTTTCGTCACCACGGGCTACGCGGCGGTGATCTCGCTCGACGCCCGCACCGGCGCCGAAATCTGGCGCCGGCAGGTCTCGGCGCCGGTCCGTGGCGCGCCGACGGTGTTCAAGGACCGCGTGTTCGCCATCGGCATCGACAACAAGTTGCACGCGCTGGCCGCCGCGGACGGCGCCCCGCTGTGGGATTTCTCGGCGTTGTCGGAAAACGCCGGCTTCCTTGCCGGCAGCAGCCCCTCGGTGTCGGGCGACACCGTCGTGGCGGCGTTCAGTTCGGGCGAACTGATCGGTCTGCGGATCGAGAACGGCCGCATGAGCTGGAACGAAAGCCTGATCGCGCAGCGCCGCGGCGGTGCCCAGACGCTGGCCGCGCTCGCCGACATCCGCGGGCGACCGGTGATCGACCGCGGCCGCGCCTTCGCCATCGGCAGCGCCGGCCAGATCGCGGCCTTCGACCTGCGCAACGGCTCGCGCATCTGGGATCGGTCCGTCGGTGGCTATCAGACGCCCTGGGTTGCCGGCCGCTTCGTGTACATCGTCAGCTCGAACGCCGAGGTGGCTTGCCTGGGGCGCGACGACGGCAAGGTGCGCTGGGTGCAGCCGCTGACCGCTTTCCGCGACGAACGCCGCCGCACGGAGATCACCTGGAGCGGTCCGGTGCTGGCGGGCGACCGCCTGCTGGTGGCCGGCAGCACCGGCGAGATCATCGCGCTGTCGCCCTACGACGGCGAGCCGATGGGCAAGATCAACGTCGGCGAACCCATCCTGCTTGCTCCCGTGATCGCCAATCGCACACTCTACGTGCTGACCGACAACGGCAACCTGGTCGCGCTGCGTTGACCCGACGTCCGCGTCCCGCCGACGAAGCGCCGGCCTCGAGCATCACCGGTGGTCCACTGGTGTCGGGTCGGCTGCCCAGGGTGGCGCTGATCGGCCGCCCCAACGTCGGCAAATCGACCCTGTTCAACCGGCTGGTCGGGCGCCGAACCGCCATCGTCACCGACGAGCCCGGCACCACCCGCGACCGCCGCGAGGGCATCGCGCGGCTGGGCCAGCTTGAGTTCGTGGTGGTCGACACCGCCGGCTGGGAGGATACGCCGGGCGAGGGCATCGAGACCCGGATGCGCCAGCAGACCCAGACCGCGATCGGTCTGGCCGACGCCGCGATCTTCATGATCGACGCGCGTGCCGGTCTGACCGCGATGGATCGCGAGTTTGCGCGCTGGCTGCGGCGCAAGTCGCCGCGCACCATCATGGTCGCCAACAAATGCGAGGGCCGCGCCGCCGATGTCGGCCTTGCCGAGGCCAACGCGCTGGGGCTGGGCGAGCCGATCGCGCTGTCGGCCGAGCACGGCATCGGCCTTGGCGATCTGGAAGTCATGTTGAGCCGCTTCCTCGCGCCGGCGCCGGTCGCCCAACCGGTCGAAGAAGACGACGAGTTCGCCGACGACGAGGTGATCGAACAGGCGGGCGAAGACGGCGACGAGCCGGAGCAACCTGCCTACGATCCGACCCGGCCCTTGCAGCTGGCCATCGTTGGCCGCCCCAACGTCGGCAAATCGACCCTGCTGAACCGCCTGCTGGGCGAGGACCGGGTGGTGACCAGCCCCGAGGCCGGCACGACGCGCGACGCCATTGCCGTCGAATGGACCTACCGCGACCGGCCGATCCGCCTCGTCGACACCGCCGGCTTGCGCAAGCGCGCCCGGGTCGACGATCGGCTGGAGCATCTGGCGGGCCAGGACACGCGCGAAACCATCCGCTACGCCGAGGTCGTCGTGCTGGTGCTCGACGCCACGCAGATGATGGAGAAGCAGGACCTCGTGATCGCCCACAACGTGATCGAGGAGGGCCGCGCGCTGGTGCTGGCCGTCAACAAGGTCGATCTGCTGGGCGGCACCGACCAGACCACCCGTCAGGCGGCATGGAAAAAGCTCACCGATCGGCTCGAGACCTCGCTGACCCAGGTCAATGGCATCCCGATCGTGGGATTCTCCGCCCGTACCGGCAAGGGCGTCGATGCCCTGCTTCCAGCGGTCCTGAAGCTGCACGAGACCTGGAACAAGCGGGTGGCCACGCCGGCCTTTAATCGCTGGCTGGCCCTGGCGACCGAGCGCAACCCGCCGCCGATGGCCGACGGCCGTCGCATCCGCATCCGCTTCGGATCCCAGATCAAGATCCGGCCACCGACCTTCGCGCTGTTTGTCAGCAAGCCGGCAGAACTACCTGAAAGCTATGCGCGTTATCTGATCAACCGGATGCGCGAGGATTTCGATATGCCGGGCACGCCCATCCGCATCGTCATGCGCAAACGCAAGAATCCCTTCGCACCGGCCGACTGAGGTTCTCCGGCCGCCGGCGTTTCGCGTGGAACAAGGCGGCCCCTGCGCCGCCTGTCCCGTTTATCCCCCACGCCAGCCGCTCCGCCGGGACGATCGCGGGGCACGTCTCGACGATACGGGACACCGCCGGAACGGCGTGCGTTTTCCGGGCTCGCCGGCCGAACCGAGCGACGGACGGTGGCGTCGTTCACGCCTCGCGCCATGGGTCGACCACGGCGATGCCGCAGTCGGCGAAGTCGGACACGTTGCGAGTCGCCAGCCGAGCGCCCCGCGAACGCGCGATGGCGGCGATTTGCGCGTCGATCTGGCTGATCGGGCGGCCGCCCTTTCGCCGTCCCGCCGCTATGTCGGGATAGGCGAGGGCGGCGTCGGTATCGAACGGCAAGACGCGCCCGGCGAGATCGACCTCGAACATCGGCCGCGCGGCCGCCACCAGTGCGTCGCGCCGACGGCCCCTGGGTAGCAGCGCCAAGCCGTAAAAAATTTCCGCCTGCGTCAGCGTGGTCGTGAACAGGCCCGCCATGGGCTGTCCCCCGATCCACGCCACGACCGCCGCATCGGGTTCGGGTCGCATCAGTTCGGACAAGACATTCGTGTCGAGGACGATCATTCGCCGAAATCCGCCGGCGGCCGGATCGTCTCGCGTGGCGCCGGGGGAAGCTCGACTCCGCCCAGTTTCCCGAAACGCTCGTGGATCGCCCGCGCGAGATTGCCGGGGCGCGGTCCGTCGGTCGACAGCGCGGAACGCAGGATGTCGCGTGCCTCGTCTTCCATCGAGCGCCCGTTGATTGCCGCGCGCACGCGCAGCCGCTTCTTGGTCGCGTCGTCGATGTTTCTGATCGTCATCACGGCCATGTCGATCTCCATGAGGCAACGACAGCAGATTAGTCAATGACATTGAAGCGGGCAACATCCTGCTCCGGCCGGTTCGGAAACGCGGGCCTGCCCCGGTAGGCTGGCGCTGCGCATCGCGTGGGCCGTCGCGTCGGGCACCGGCGTGTTCGGTTGGGTGACGCCGATGTTCAGGCGCATGCGGTACGTCGATGGCGAACTCGACCAGGGCGCGCGGCCGACCCCGACCTGCGCATACGGCCGCCGCCGTGGCCCTCGAGATCGACCGCCCGGATACGAACAACTACAAGCGGGCACCACCGGCCCGAAGCACGTCCGGCATCCGGGTCAGTTCACGGCCACCCCGCGCTTCGCCAGGCACTCGTCTGCGGCGATCCAGGCGCCGTGCTGGGTGCAGCTGTCGTGCAATGCCGGCAGGAACGCCTCGGCGATGGCCTCGGGTGTCGACAGCGTCTCTGGCTTCTCGCCGGGGAAGGCTTCGGCCCGCAGGCGGGTGCGGGTCGGGCCGGGGTTGATCAGGTTGACGCGCAAGGTCGTGTCGACGGTCTCGGCCGCCCAGCCGAGCGCGAGGGCTTCGAGCGCGGCTTTGCTCGCGGTGTAGGCGGCCCAGTAGGGGGCCGCGTGGCGCGTGATGCCCGAGGTGACGAACAGCGCCCGGCCCGCGGGCGACCGGCGCAGCAGCGGATCGAGGGAGCGGATCAGGCGCCAGTTGGCGGTCACGTTGATGGCGAACACGCGCTCGAAGGTCGACGGATCGAGATGGCCGACCGGCGACAGGGTCCCGAGAATCCCGGCGTTGCCGACCAGAATGTCGAGGCGGCCAAAACGCTCGAAGAGCGCGGCGCCGATGCGGTCGATCGCCGCGCCGTCGGTCAGGTCGAGCGGCACCAAGGTCGCGGCCGGTCCACCGTCCTTGCGGATGGCATCGTCGAGCGCCTCGAGGCCACCGACCGTGCGCGCGACCGCGACCACGTGCGCGCCTTGGCGACCGAGCGCGCGCGCCACCGCCTGGCCGATGCCGCGCGAGGCGCCCGTGACGAGCGCGATTTTTCCGGCGAAACGGCGACCGTCGTCCGCGTTTGTGATTGCCGTCATCGCGGAAATCAGCCCGCTTCGGTCAGCAGCGAGAGCTGGCGGTCCTCGGCGCCGTTCACGTCGTCGAGCGCGATGGGATAGTCGCCGGTGAAGCAGGCGTCGCAGAATTTCGGATCGGCGGGGTCGCGGCCGCGCAGGCCGACGGCGCGGTAGAGACCGTCCATCGACACGTAGGCCAGCGAATCCACGCCGATGAACTTCGCCATCGCGGCCATGTCCATGCGGGCGGCCAGCAGCTTGTCGCGTTCGGGTGTGTCGACGCCGTAGTAGCAGGAATGTGTGGTCGGTGGTGCTGCGATGCGGAAATGGACCTCGGTAGCGCCCGCGGCGCGCACCATGGCGACGATCTTGACCGAGGTGGTGCCGCGCACGATCGAATCGTCGACCAGCACGACGCGCTTGCCCTCGATGCTGGCACGGTTGGCGTTGTGTTTGAGACGCACGCCGAGATGGCGGATGTGATCGGTCGGCTCGATGAAGGTGCGCCCGACATAGTGGTTGCGGATGATGCCGAGCTCGAACGGCAGGCCACACTGGCGGGCATAGCCCATCGCGGCGGGCACCCCCGAATCGGGCACCGGCACGATCACGTCGGCGGCCACGTGGCTCTCGCGCGCAAGCTCCGCGCCGATGCGCTTGCGCACGTCGTAGACGCTCTGGCCCTCGACGTTCGAATCGGGACGGGCGAAGTAGATGTGCTCGAAGATGCAGAAGCGGCGGCTGGCCCTGGGGAAGGGACGGATCGATTTCACGCCCTCGGCGCCGATGAAGACGATCTCGCCGGGCTCCACGTCGCGCACGAACTCCGCGCCGATGATGTCGAGGCCGCAGGTCTCGGAAGCAAGGATCCAGGCATCGTCGAGCTTGCCCAGCACCAGCGGGCGCACGCCGTTGGGATCGCGCGCGCCGATCACGCCGTCGGCGGTCAGCATCACCAGCGAATAGGCGCCGCGCACCTGTTTGAGCGCGTCGACCAGACGATCGGCGATGGAGGAGAACTCCGAACGCGAGATCAGGTGGTTGATGACCTCGGTGTCCATGGTCGACTGGAACAGACAGCCGCGCCGCACGAGGTCGCGGCGCAGCAGGTAGGCGTTGGTCAGGTTGCCGTTGTGGGCGACGGCGAGGCCACCGAAATCGAAATCGGCGAAAATTGGCTGGACGTTGCGCAACGCCGTTTCGCCCGTCGTCGAATAGCGGTTGTGGCCGATGGCGGCATGGCCCTTGAGGCGCTGCATGACCGAGGGCTTGTCGAATATCTCGCCGACCAGGCCGAGTTCGCGATGGCTGTTGAAGCGGGTGCCGTCGAAGGCGACGATTCCCGAGGCTTCCTGGCCGCGATGCTGCAGCGCGTGCAGGCCGAGGGCGGTATGGGCGGCGGCGTCCGGGCTACCGTAGATTCCGAATACGGCACACTCTTCGTGCAGCTTGTCGTCGTCGAACGGATTACTATGATTCGTCTCTTCAATACGCTCACGCGACAGGAAGAAGCATTCTCGCCCTCTGTCGACAACACCGTGCGCATGTATGCGTGCGGGCCGACCGTCTATGCGCGCGCCCAC
>CAMDVZ010000116.1 GCA_945878895.1 Caenispirillum bisanense
CAACCTGTTGCACCTCGCCGTGGCCACCATCCATTCGGCGCGCAACCGCACCGAGAGCCGCGGCGCCCACGCGCGCGAGGATTTTCCCAAGCGCGACGACGAGCGCTGGCTGCGCCATTCGCTGGCGTGGGTGCGGCCGGACGCGACGGTCGAGATCGGCTATCGGCCTGTGCACTTGCGCGCGCTGAGCGAGGACGTGCGCGCGTTTCCTCCGAAGGCGCGGGTATATTAAGAGCGATGGTCGCGTTCACCCTGCCTAAGAATTCCAAGGTCGCGCGCGGACGGACGCACAAGGCTGCGGCTGGGGCGCAGCGCACCAAGCGCTTCCGCGTCTACCGCTGGGACCCGGATGCGGGCGGCAACCCGACGCTGGACACGTTCGAGGTGGACCTCGCCGCGTGCGGGCCGATGGTGCTCGACGCGCTCAACAAGATCAAAGACGAGATCGACGCGACGCTGACCTTCCGGCGCTCGTGCCGCGAGGGCGTGTGCGGCAGCTGCGCCATGAACATCGACGGCACCAACACGCTCGCCTGCACCAAATACATCGACGAGGTGAAGGGCGACGTCCGCATCAACCCGCTGCCGCACATGCCGGTCGTCAAGGACCTGGTGCCGGACCTGTCGATCGCCTACGCCCAGCTGGCGTCGGTCGAACCGTGGCTGAAGACGGAATCGCCCGCGCCTCAGCGCGAGCGTATCCAGAGCCCCGAGCAGCGGGCCAAACTCGATGGTCTGTGGGAGTGCATCCTGTGCTTCTCCTGCACCACCAGCTGTCCGAGCTACTGGTGGAACGGCGACCGCTATCTGGGCCCCGCTGTGCTGCTGCAGGCCTATCGCTGGATCGTTGATTCGCGCGACGAGGCGACCGGTTCGCGGCTGGACGCGTTGCAGGATCCGTTCAAGCTCTACCGCTGCCACACGATCATGAACTGCACCAAGACGTGCCCGAAGAACCTGAATCCGGCCAAGGCGATCGCCGAGATCAAGAAGCTGATGGTGCAGCGCGAGGGCTGAGCCGCTCGCGCCGTCGGCCGAAACCAGAAGCCCTCCCGGTCCGGGGAGGGCTTTTTCGTCAGCGGCGGCGCGGAGCCGGCGAGGCGATCGGCTGGCCGCCGCATTTGGCCTGGCACTGCGCCTGAAAGCGCTGGATCTGCGCCTTGGCCGATTCGGGCAGATAATCTTACTCGTCCTTGACGCAGTCCTTCACCCGCACGGTTGGTTGGCCAGTGGCCGAAATGAAGCGCTGCGGCGCGGGGGCGCAGCTGTTGGCCGGAGCGGCATCCGGACTGGCCGTCGCCACCACCGGCGAGACGGGCGCGGCCGGCCGCGCGACGGCGCGCGGCTCCTCGCTACAGCTGGCGACGAGGAACGGGATGAACGCCACATATAGGGCTTTGCGCATCGGTAGACCCCAAAATTGCCGGTGACGGGCCACAATTTTCCACGCCGTCCCGAAAGCACTATACATCGGAGCGCCAAAAACTTCCAATGGCAAGCAGATTCCGTCGGGCGCGCCGCCGCCGCGGGCGTGCCGGGGTTGTGAGCCGGCCCGGATCGGGCGCATGCGCGCCTCGTTGTCGAGGCTTGCGGGAGAGGTTTCATGGGTACGGGTGGCTGGATCTTTCTGGGTCTGATCGTGTTGCTCGTCCTGTGGATCGTGGCGACCTACAACGGCCTCGTTTCGGGGCGCAATCAGGTGAAGAACGCCTGGGCGCAGATCGACGTGCAGCTCAAGCGCCGACACGACCTGATTCCCAATCTCGTGGAGGTCGTTAAGGATGCGATGGGCTACGAGCAGGAAACGCTCAAGGAAGTGATCGCGGCGCGCAACAAGGCGGTGTCAGCGATCGGCCCGGTGGACGTCGCCGCGGCGGAAAACGCCCTGACGGCGGCGACCGCCAAACTGTTCGCGCTGACCGAGGCCTATCCGAACCTCAAGGCCAACGAAAGCATCATGGCCTTGCAGGAGGAACTGACCGCGACGGAGAACAAGATCGCGTTCTCCCGCCAGTTCTACAACGACAGCGTCATGAAATATAACAACGCCGTCGGCGCCTTTCCCGGCGTCCTGATCGCGCGGCAGTTCGGCTTCTCCGAAGTTGCGTTCTTCGAGGCGCCCGAGGCCGAGCGCCAGGTGCCGCGGGTCAAGCTGCGCTGAACGCCATGGGCGGCGCTGGCCTGCCTCCGCTCCCGCCGCAGGGGCCCTGGACGCGGCCGCAGGCCGGCGCGGCCGAGCCCTCGCCGCCGCCGGCGTCTCGCGGCCGGCGACCACCGGAAGTCGGCATCCACGGCACCGACTTCATCGCCGCGCAAAAGGCCAACAGAAGAGCGACGACGTTGTTGCTGGCGTTGCTGACGCTGATTGCCGCGACGCTCGGCTATGTCACGGGATGGACGCTCGAGGCCAATGTTCCGGTGCAGTCGAAAGCCGGGACATGGGGTGATCCGTCGATCTGGTTCGTCAGCAGTTGGGGGCTCGCGACCGCGGCCCTACTGGGCGCCGGCAGTCTCGTCTGGAGCATGATTTCGCTCTCCTTCGGCGACCGGATCGTGATGGCGATGGCAGGCGGCCGGGAAGTCACGGCCGCCGACGAGCCACGGCTCTGCAACGTCGTCGAGGAAATGGCGATCGCCGCCGGCCAGCCACCGCCCAGGGTGTTCGTGATCGATACCGACGCGCTCAATGCGTTCGCGACGGGTGTCCGGACCAACAAGGCCGCGGTGGCCGTCACGCGCGGCCTCAAGGACACGCTGACGCGCGAGGAATTGCAGGCCGTGGTGGCGCACGAGATGGGGCATATCGCCAATCTCGACACGCGCTACATGACGGTGGTCGGCGTGACGGTCGGGCTCATCGCGTTCGCCGCCGACATCGTGATCCGCGTCAACGGCGGCGGTCGCGAGCAGCGGCGCGGCGCGGGCTTCCTGCGCCTGCTGCTGGAGGCCGTCGCGTTTCTGGCGCCGCTGGCGGCGCGCATGGTGCAGATGGCGGTGTCGCGTCAGCGCGAGTATCTGGCGGATGCCACGTCGGTTGAACTGACGCGCAACTCGGCGGGCCTGATATCGGCGCTGCAAAAGCTGGATGCCGGCCTCAAGTCGTTTCCGGGCGCCAGCGAGGCCACCCAGCATCTGTTCATCGTCAATCCGTTCAAACGCTTCGCCGACGGCGCGAGCGCCCTCATGTCGACCCATCCCTCTACCGCGCTGCGCATCGAGCGGTTGCGCCATCTCGGCCAATCCTGAGCCGAGCCGATCACGTTGATCCGACCTGCCGCCGGTGCCAAGACCTCGGGGCGGGCCGGATTTGACTCTCCATCATGGTGTTCTGTATACAGAACACCATGAAATTGATCCCGCCCCAGCCGGCCCTCGCGACGCAGGTCCACGACGCGGTGCTGGAAGCGATCTGCTCGGGCGCCCTGGCGCCGGGCGAGCGGGTCACCCAGGAGGATCTGGCGACCCGCTTCGGCGTCTCGCGCCAGCCCGTCTTGCAGGCGCTGATGCTGCTGCGCCAGGGCGGCTTCTTGGTCGATGCCGGCCGCAAGGGCGTCATGGTGGCGCCGCTCGACGCCGCCTTCGTGCGCAACGTCTATGGCGTGCGGGCCGCCCTCGACGGCGCCGCCGCGCGCCTGGCGGCGCGCGAGGCCGACGCCGGGGCCATCGAAACCGGCCGGCGGCTGGTGGAGCGCGGTCGCGCGACGCTGGACGACGACAGCACGCGACGGACCATCGAGGCCGACATCCGCTTCCACCAGTGGCTCTACGAGGCCTCCGGCAACCCGCTGATCGGCGAGACCGCCGCCCTGCATCTGCGCCATGTCAGTCGCATAATGGGCGCGGTGCTGCGGACCGCGGCCGGGAACGCCCACGCCATCTGGGACGAGCATGCCGCCATCTGCGAGGCGATCGCCGCGCGCGATCCCGACCTCGCCGAGCGGCTGGCCCGCCGTCACGCCGAGGATGCCGCCACCGATCTCGCGGTGCGACTACGAGCGCCGGCCACGCTGGCCGCCGAATAGAACGAAACGACCGAGGAGGACGCCATGAAACTGACCGACGCGCAGATGAAGCATTTCGACGAGCAGGGCTACATTTTCCTGCCCGACTGGTTCAGCCCCGAAGAGGTCGCGCTGATGAAGCGCGAGACCAACGCCATCTACGCCCAGCGCCGGCCCGAGAACGTGCGCGAGCGCACCGGCGACGTCGTGCGGACCGCCTTCGCCTGCCACACCTACAATCCGGTGTTCGAGGCGCTGGTCCACCATCCGAAATTCGTCGAGCCCGGCGAGCAGATGCTGGGCGACCGGATGTACATCCACCAGTTCAAGATCAACGGGAAGGCCGCCTTCGACGGCGACGTCTGGCAGTGGCACCAGGACTACGGCACCTGGAAGGCCGACGACGACATGCCGACCTCGCGCGCCATGAACCTCGCGGTGTTCCTCGACGAGGTGAACGAGTTCAACGGCCCGCTGTGGTTCATTCCGAAATCGCACAAGAAGGGCGCCATCGAGGCCAGCCACGACCTTTCCACCACCAGCTATCCGCTGTGGGTGATCGACAACGACCTGATCCGCCAGCTGGTCGCCCAGGGCGGCATCGTCGCCCCCAAGGGCGGACCGGGCTCGGCGCTGTTCTTCTCCTCGACGCTCGTGCACGGCAGCCCGCCCAACATGTCGCCGTGGGATCGCAAGATCATCTACGTGTCGCTGAACGCGGTCTCCAACGCCATCCGTTCCTTCAAGCGCCCCGACTACATCGCCCACCGCGACTTCACTCCGGTCGACGCGTGGAGCGACGACTGCCTGATAAAGGCCGGCGAACCGCGCCGCCAGGCGGCGGAGTAGAAATCCTCCCTTCTCCCCCGTCCGCGGGGGAGAAGGTGCCCGAAGGGCGGATGAGGGGTGTTTCCGCGATCTCCGACGTTGCCGGCGTCGCACCCCGCCCATGAAAGCGCGCGAAGCGCAAACTCTTCGTCGTTTGGCCATGAACGAACGACGCGCTGCGTCGGCATCGCGGCTCGCGGTCGGCGACGATGCCTGCCGGGACACCCCTCATCCGCCCTTCGGGCACCTTCTCCCCCGAAGACGGGGGAGAAGGGAAATCCCATCGACGAGGATGCGACAATGAACCTCCATTCCATGCTCCTGCGCCGCCAGGCCGACGGCAAACCCGTGCGTGTCGGTCTGATCGGTGCCGGCAAGTTCGGCGCCATGTATCTGGCCCAGGTGCCGAACACGCCGGGCGTGCATCTGGCGGGGATCGCCGATCTGTCGCCGGCGGCGGCGCGCGCCAATCTCGACCGGGTCGGCTGGTCGACGGATTCCACGTCGGCGGCCTCGCTCGACGCGGCGCTGAAGGCCGGCAACACGCACATCACCGACGACTGGCGCGCCCTGGTGGCGCATCCCGCCATCGACGTCGTCGTCGAGGCCACCGGCAATCCGATCGCCGCCGTCGAGCACGCGCTGGAAGCCTTCCGGCACGGCAAGCACGTGGTGATGGTGACGGTCGAGGCCGACGCTTTCTGCGGCCCGCTGCTGGCGCGCAAGGCGGCCGAGGCGGGCGTCGTCTACAGCCTCGCGTTCGGCGACCAGCCGGCCCTGATCTGCGATCTGGTGGACTGGGCACGCACCTGTGGCTTCCCCGTGGTGGCGGCCGGCCGCGGCCACAAATGGCGGCCGTTCTATGCCCAGTCGACACCCGAAACGGTGTGGGACCATTGGGGGCTGACGGCCGAGCAGGCGAAGCTGGGCGGCCTCAATCCGAAGATGTTCAATTCCTTCCTCGATGGGTCGAAGCCGGCCATCGAGAGCACCGCCGTCGCCAACGCGACCGGGCTGTCGGTGCCGAGCGCCGGCCTCGCCTATCCGTCGGCCGCCGTCGACGACATCCCCTTCGTGATGCGGCCGCGCGCCGAGGGCGGCCAGCTCGAGGCCAAGGGCATGGTCGAGGTGATCAACGCGCTGGAGGCCGACGGCCGCGTCATCCCCTACGAAATCCGCATGGGCGTGTGGGTCTGCTTCGAGGCCGAGACCGACTACATCCGCCGCTGTCTGGAGGAGTACAAGGTCCGCACCGATCCCTCCGGCCGCTACGCCTGCCTCTACAAGCGCTGGCACATGATCGGCCTGGAGGTCGGCGTCTCGGTGGCAGCCGTCGCCTTGCGCCGCGAGCCCACGGGTGCCGCGACCTGCTTCAACGCCGACGTGGTGGCGACCGCCAAGCGCGACCTGGCGGCGGGCGAGATCCTCGACGGCGAGGGCGGCTACACCGTCTACGGCCACCTGTTCCCGGCAGCGAAATCCCTTGCGATTGGTGGCTTGCCGCTTGGCCTCGCGCACAACGTCAAGCTGCTGCGCCCGATCAAGGCGGGCCAACCGCTGACCTACGCCGACGTGGCGCTGGACGGCACGCTGACGGCGGTGCGCATCCGCCGCGAGATGGAAGCCATGTTCAAGCCGGCCGCGGCGCGGGCGGCGGAGTAGGGGGCGACAGCAACGGTGGATGGCTTTCGGTTCCTCCACCCAGGATTGGAAGGACTCCTGCCGGCATTGGCCGACGGATTGCGTCATACCGGAGAACGGTATAGATTGACGCCATGATCCGGAGCTTCCGGTGCGACGACACGAGACGGCTGCTCGCCGACGAACGCGGCTGGCGTTTCGCGGCGATCGAACGTCCGGCGCGGCGCAAGCTGGAAATGCTCGCCGCCGCGCGGGTACTCGACGATCTCCGCAGTCCACCCGGCAATCGGCTGGAGGCGCTGCACGGCAATCGCGCGGGGAAGTACAGCATCCGGATCAACGACCAGTGGCGACTTTGCTTTCGATGGATCGACGGCGAACCCCACGATGTCGAGATCGTCGATTACTATCGAGGCTGACATGGCGAAGCGGCTGGCTCCCATCCATCCCGGCGAGATCCTGCTGGAGGAGTTCATGCGTCCGGCCGGCGTGAGCCAGAACGCGCTGGCGCGCGCGCTCGGCGTCAACGTGGCGCGGATCGCCGACATCGTGCACGGCCGGCGCGGCATCAGCGCCGACACCGCCGTCCGCCTGGCGGCCTGGTGGCGCACCACGCCCGAATTCTGGATGAACCTGCAAGTCCGCCACGACCTCAAGATTGCAGCCGCCGCGCTCGGCGAGCGTGGCATCGCGGCGATCCGGCCGCGTCCGGTGGCGGGCGAGGAGACACCGGTCGCCGCATAGGCGGTACGACAGGCCGGACTTCCGGCGGCTTCCTTGTCGTTCGCTCCCAAAGCCGCCATTGGACACAAGCCCCGTCCGCGATAGCCTGTCGGCACGACCGGAACGAACGACGGAGGGCACGATGGCCAACGCGGCGATGGCGGCGGTGAACGCAGACGTGGCGCGGATCGAGGAAATTCCCGTACTCGACATCGCGCCGTTTCTCGCGGGCGAGGCGGGCGCGCTGGACGCGCTGGCGGGCGAGCTCGGCCATGCCATGCGCGAGGTCGGGTTCTACTTCATCCGCGGGCATGGCGTGCCGCAGGCGCTGATCGACGCGACGTTCGACGCGGTCCGACGGTTCCACGCCCAGCCGCTCGACACCAAGCTGGCGCTGAAACTCAACAACCACAACATCGGCTACCTGCCGATGCGCGGCAACACGCTGCGCACGTCGGAGGTCCAGAAGGACACGCGGCCCAACCTGAACGAGGCGTTCTTCGTCAAGCGCGAGCTGCCCGGCGACCATCCCGACGTGGTGTCGGGCAAGCGCTTCCGGGGCGCCAACCGCTGGCCGCGCGATTTGCCGGGCTTCCGCGAGACGGTGCTGGCCTATGTCGCCGCCCTCGACCGCCTGGCGGGTTCGTTGCTACCGGTCTACGCGCGTGCGCTCGATCTGCCCGCCGGTCATTTCGCCGCCGCCTTCGCCGATCCGCAGTTCTCGCTGCGCATGACCCACTATCCGCGCCAGGACGTGGTCGAGGCGGGCGAGTTCGGGCTGGCACCGCATTCCGACACCAGCTTCATGACCTTGTTGCCGCAGAACGCGATCCCCGGCCTCGCCATCCGGCTGCGCGACGGGCGCTGGATCGACGCGCCCTCGATTCCCGGCACCTTCGTCGTCAATGGCGGCCAGCTGCTCAATCGCTGGACCAACGAGCGCTTCCTCGCCACGCCGCACCGCGTCATCAACCGGTCGGGCGGCGAGCGCTACGCGCTGCCATTCTTTTTCGACTGCGCCATCGAGCACGTCATGGAATGCCTGCCGACCTGCGCGCCGGCGGCGAACCCGGCCAAGTACCCGCCGACCACCTACATGGACTACCTGATCTGGTACCAGAACCGGAACTACGACGTGCTCAAGGAGCAGGCAGGAGGCGATGCGGCGGCGGGGTGAGGGACTCATACCTTTCCTCGCGCTTGCGTGAAGCGGGGGAAGGCATGAGTCTTGACTGAAGACGCGGCCGGGTCTTCGTCTGCCGCCACGAACTCCGGGCTTGCCTCGGCGTCGCGATCGGTTAGGTATTCGCCCGCCATGGACAGTGCCGCCGCCACGAAACCCGGTTCGACCCCGCCCGCGACCACCGCGATCGCGGGACAGATTGGCTCGCTGGTCGCGACCACGGGACTCGGGCCGGTCGCCAACCTCGATGCCGGACTGGCCGCGGGTACCATCAAGGCCGACCCGGACCAGCGCCGGATCGCGAAGCGTTTGCAGGTGTTGCACGACGCATTGGTCGCCTTGCCGCGCGTGCCGGAACGAAGCGGCGGCCTGCTCTCGATGTTCGGTCTTGGCCGCAAGCCCGCACCACCGATCGGTCCGCCCGGCGTCTACATCCAGGGGCCGGTGGGACGCGGCAAGTCCATGCTGATGGACCTTTTCTACGCCGACGCGCCAGTCGCGAAGAAGCGGCGGGTCCATTTCCACGAGTTCATGCTCGAGGTCCACAAGCGGCTGTTCGAGCGGCGCCAGTCGAGCGGCGGCGAGGCGGACTCGGTGGCGCCGGTCGCGCGCGCCATCGCCGCCGACGCGCGCCTGCTGTGTTTCGACGAGATGCAGGTCACCAACATCGCCGACGCGATGATCCTGTGGCGGCTGTTCGGCACCCTGTACGAGGAGGGCGTGACGGTGGTCACCACCTCCAACCGCGTCCCCGACGATCTCTACAAGAACGGCCTGCAGCGCGACCGATTCCAGCCCTTCATCGATCTGGTGAAGGCGAAGATGGAGGTGCTGACGCTCGACGGCGGCCGCGACTACCGGCTCCAGCGCCTGCGCGACATGGACAAGTACCTGACGCCGTTGGGGGCGTGGGCGGACCGCAAGCTGGAAGAGGACTTCGCCAGCCTCACCGACGGCGCCGCCGGTGCGCCGCGCACGTTGCGCACCCAGGGTCGTGATGTCGCCGTGCCACGGGCCGCCCCGGGGGTCGCGATGGCGTCGTTCGAGGACTGGTGCGGCAAGCCGATGGGGTCGGCCGATTTTCTTTGCATCGCCGAACACTTCCACACCGTCATCCTGCGCGACGTGCCGAAACTGACGGCGCGCAACCGCGATCGCGCCTGGCGCTTCATCACGCTGATCGACGCTTTCTACGAAAAAAAGGTGAAGCTGATCTGTTCGGCCGAGGCCTCGCCCGACAAACTCTACGTCGAGGGCGACGGCACGTTCGAGTTCGAACGCACCGTGTCGCGCCTGATGGAGATGCAAAGTCCGGAGTATCTGGCGCTCGAACACGTCGGATAGGGCGCCGGCCATTCGACCATTCCGTCGCCGCCCTTGAAGGCCATGTCGATGCGCTTCCCGTCGAAGTCTCTCGTCGTCTTCTTCGCGGTCGCGCCGTCGATGGCACAAGAGAAGGTCATGGTTCCCGTGACCATCGACGGATCGTCGGTGCGGCTGGAGATGGTGGTTCACAAGCCGGCGACGAGCGGGCCGGCGCCGACGCTCGTCTTCCATCACGGCTCGACCGGCAGCGGGCGCGATCCCCGGGCCTTCACGCAGACGTGGAATCCGGCAGCCCTGACGCGCCATTTCGTCGAGCGCGGATGGGCGGTGGTGCTGCCCTCGCGGCGTGGACGGGGCGGATCCGACGGGTTCTACGACGAGGGATTCAGCGCCGACCGGTCGTTTGGCTATGCGTGCCAGCCGCGACTGTCGCTGCCCGGCGCCGAGCGGGCGCTGAAGGACATCGACGCGGCGACCGACGCCATCCTCGCCATGCCGTTCGTCGACCGTGCGCGTCTCCTCGTCGGTGGCCAGTCGCGCGGCGGTATCCTGAGCGTCGCGTGGGCGGGCATGCGACCGGGGCGAGCGCGCGGCGTCGTCAATTTCGTCGGCGGCTGGGTCGGCGCGCGCTGTTCCTCGGCGGTCGAGATCAACGGCACCCTGTTCCGCCGCGGCGCCGCCCATCCCGGCGAAACGGCCTGGTTGTATGGCGACAACGACCCGTTCTATCCGCTGGCGCACAGCGAGGCGAATTTCGCTGCGTTCCAGGCGGCAGGCGGCAAGGGCCGCTTCCATCGCTAAGCGCCGCCCGCCGAGGAGTCGGGCCACTTCATCGCCGCGCGACCCAAACTGTGGAGCGCGGATCTCGACGCTTATTTGCGCTCGGTCGGCATGGCGGTCGGGCGCTGAGAAGTGCGCGGGTTTCCGAAGGGAAACCGACGCGAGGGTCGCGCGAAAGTGTTCCGCGCCAGGCCCGACCTGACCTAATGTCCGGACCAGTCGCCTCGCGGGAGGCGCATCTCATACCAAGCGGCAGAGTTCCTGACTCTCGGCTCCTTCCCGAATCGGGTGAACGCAGAGTCGATGTGCCGATCACAGCGTCACTGTTCAATCGCTACGCGACTCGGGACGTGTGTCAGTGTTTAGGCAGCTTGGTATCAGGGAGGAATTCGACATGGACGGAGATCGTTTCATCGCGTCGGGCGACGCGGGCCTGTCGCGGCGCGACATGTTCGCCAGCGCCGGTGTCGTGGGCGTCGGCTTCGCGCTGGCGGCCCAGCCGGTGCAGGCGCAGACCATGATCGTGACGCCGACCGATGGCCTCGTCGCGGGCGAGATCAAAGTCAAGACCAAGGACGGCAAGGAGATGGCGGCCTATCGCGCCATGCCCGCCAGCGGCACCGGCTTCGGCACCGTGCTGGTCGTCCAGGAAATCTTCGGCGTGCACGCCCATATCGCCGACATGTGTCGCCGCTTCGCCAAGGCCGGCTACTACGCCATCGCGCCGGAACTCTATTTCCGCCAGGGCGATCCCAAGACGATCACCGACATCCAGGTGCTGATCTCGACCCTGGTGTCGAAGGTGCCGGATGCACAGGTGATGGGCGACCTCGATTCGTGCGTCGACTTCGCCAAGGGCGAGGGCAAGGCCAACGTCGCCAAGCTCGGCGTCACCGGCTTCTGCTGGGGCGGGCGCGTCACCTGGCTCTACGCCGCGCACAACCCGGCGGTGAAGGCCGGCGTGGCCTGGTAAGGCCGCGTCGTGGGGGCCGCCAGCGAGCTGACGCCGAAGCATCCCGTCGATCTGGTGAAGGATCTCAAGGCGCCGGTGCTGGGCCTCTACGGCGGCGCCGACACCGGCATTCCCAACGACACCGTCGACAAGATGCGCGATGCCCTGAAGACCGCCGGCACGGCGGCGGCGTCGAAGTCGACCATCCACACCTATCCCGACACGCCGCACGCCTTCAACGCTGACTACCGCGCCAGGCTACCGCAAGGATCAGGCCGACGATGGCTGGAAGCGCGCGCTGGCGTGGTTCAAGGACAACGGCGTGGCGTAAGCCCGTTCTCGATGGGGTCGTTCCGCGGCGGGCGGCGACGCGAAAGCGTCGCCGCCCGTTTC
>CAMDVZ010000117.1 GCA_945878895.1 Caenispirillum bisanense
GGTTCGCCTCGCGGCGCGCGATGTAGGTCGTGGCCGCGACGATGATGGCGGCGCCGACGAAGGTCCAGATTTCGGCCGTGCGGCCGAACACCGCCATGTCGAACAGGGATGCCCAGATGATTCCCAGAAACGTGACGGACTGCACCGCCGAGATGTCGAGCAGCCGGTACGACCACGTGATGAAGAAATAGCCCAGCGTGCCGAAAACGCCGGCGCCGAGAAACAGCAGCATCTGCGGCGGCGTCGGCATCTGCCAGAACCAGAGGCCTACCGGCGTGAAACAGATCGCGCCCAGCACGCTCTGCCAGAACACCACGACGCCCGGACTGTCGCGTCCCGCCACGACCTTGGCGACGAGATTGGAGCCCGCGATCAGCGGCACCGAGGCCAGCATCAGCCAGACGCCGAAGCCGACCTCCGCGATGCCCGGCCGCAGGATGACGAGCATGCCGAGAAAACCGATCAGGACGGCGATCCAGCGCGTCCGGGTTACCTTTTCGCCGAGAATCAGCGCGGCGCCGAGCGTCACGAAGATCGGGCCGGTGAAGCCCAGCGCCGCGGTCGTGGCGAGCGGAATATAGATCACGGCGCTGTACCAGATGCCGTAGCCGGTCGAGTGAAAGATAGCCCGCAGGCCATGCAGCTTCAGGTCCTGGGTTTTCAGTCCCGCGAGGCCCCGCGCCCGCAGCAGGAACGGCGCCACGACGAACACGCCGACCAGCCAGCGCCCCCACGCCACCAGCAGCGGCGGCATGTCGGCGGCGAGCGCCTTCACGCAGACATTCAGACACTGGAAGAACACGCCGGCCAGGATCGCGAACACGAAGCCACGCACGACACGCGAAGGGATCAGACCGGCCAGCGCCGTGTCGGGGCCGGGCATGCTCACGACACGCTGGCCGGGGCGGACGCGGCGGCTTGCCGACGCACAGTGGCCTCGCGATGGGCGATGTACCAGGTCGACGCGAAAATCACGCTGGCCCCGAGCCAGGTCCAGACAGGCGGCACGTCGGCGAAGACGATGAAGCCGAACAAGGCGGCCCAGATCAGTTCGAGGAAGCGCATCGGCTGGACCGCCGACACTTCGGCCGTCTTGTAGGCCGTCGTGACGGCGTAGTGGCCGCACGAACCGAGCACGCCGGCGACGACGAAAAGGCCGATCTGCAACACCGACGGGGTGGACCAGTGAACGATGGCCATCGGCGCGGCGAACAGCGCCACCAGGACGCACTGCCAGGCCACGATGATTTCCGGGCGGTCGTAGC
Source organism: Caenispirillum bisanense (assembly GCA_945878895.1). Taxonomy (GTDB): domain Bacteria; phylum Pseudomonadota; class Alphaproteobacteria; order Reyranellales; family Reyranellaceae; genus CAMDVZ01. The sequence continues at coordinate 1,266 of CAMDVZ010000117.1, forward strand.
GCGTCAGTGTCTTCGCGAACAGATAGGAGGCCGCCGAAACCGGCGACGCGAGAAGCAGCAATATCGTGCCGTAACTGGCGCTGTAGCCGGCCTGGAATTTCGGCAGGACCACGATCAGCACGCCGACGAAGCCCGCCGCGATGGCCGCCCAGCGCCGCCAGCGGACCTTCTCGCCGAAAAAGAGCATGGCGCCCAGCGTCATGAAGATCGGACCGGTGAAACCGATGGCGGTCATCTCCGCCAGCTGCACCAGGGGCAGCGCGATGAACCAGAGGCTGTTGCCGGCCGTGTGCACCGCGTTGCGCCAGACATGCAGGCCAGGCCGCGCGCTGCGGAAAGCGCCGGGCCCGTCACGCAGCAGCAGCGGCAGGAACACCACCAGGCCGAACGCGTAGCGCAGGCACTGCACCTGGAGGGGGTGCATGTCGAGCGCGACGCTGCGCATGACCGTGTTGAGCGCCGCGAACAGGAAGCCGCCCATCGACATCCAGAGCATCGCCCGCAGCACGACGGGCATCCCGGTGAACCGGGCACGGGTCCGCCCGGCGGCTTGCGCGACGGCTTCGCTCGCGGTCATTTCGCCATGGCGCGGGCCTGCGCCTCGTGCCGTGCCAGCCAGAGCGTGCTGGAAAAGATGATGGCTGCCCCCGCCACCGTCCACACGCCGGGCACGCTGCCAAACACCATGAAGCCGCCGATCGCCGCCCAGATGAGGTCGAGAAAGCGCACGGATTGGCTGGCCGAAATATCCGCCGCCTTGAAGGCACGGGTGAGGAGGTAGTGGCCGCCGGCACCGAGGATGCCGCAAACGACGAACAAGCCCCATTGCAGCGGCGTCGGCGCCGTCCAGTTCACCCAGGCGAAGGGCAGGCAGAACAGCGACACGAGGCCGTGCTGCCAAAGCACGATCGAGTCCGAGCGCTCGTGCCGCGTCAGTACCTTGGCCAGCAGGAACGATCCGGCGAACAGCGGCGAGGCGCACAGCAGCATGACGTTGCCGAAGCCGACGCCGGACATGGCGCCGGGCTCCCACGGGCGCACGACGGTCAGCACGCCCGCGAACCCGACCAGCACCGCCAGCCAGCGCGCGCCGGTCATGCGCTCGCCGAGGAACAGCACGGCGCCGAGGCAGATGAAGATCGGTCCGGTGAAGCCGATCGCGGTCATGTCCGCCATCGTCGCCATCGGCAGCGCGAAGAACCAGCACAGCATGCCGGCGGAGTGGAACGCGTTGCGGACGACGTGCAGACCGAGCGAGGATGTCCGGCAGGCGGCGAGGCCGATGCGAAGTCCCACCGGCACCATCACGACGAAGCCGAAGAAATACCGCAGAAACCCGACCTGAAACGGGTCCATGTCGTGCGCGAGCCACTTCATCAGCGTATTCAGGGCCGTGAACGCGACGCCACTGGCGGCCATCCACAGCATCGCGCGCAACGCGGGCGTCAATCGGGTAGCCGGCCCCTTGGCACTCGCCTCGTCCATCGTCTCGACTGTCATCGGGCCACTATAGTGCGCGGCCCGGCGATCTCCATGGTTCGCCTCGCCATCCTGCCATGCGGACCGGCTTCAAGGGTCGGGTCGCGCATCGGCGCTGCGGATCTGGGCGCGGCGCACGGCCTCCCGGTGGGAGATGTAGAGGGCGCTGGCGAAAATGACGGCGGCGCCGACATAGGTCCAGACGCTGGGCGACTGGCCGAACAGCCAGAAACCGAACAAGGTGTTCCAGATCAGCGACAGGAACCCGATCGGCTGCAGCGCCGAAATCTCCGCGACCTGGTAGCCGCGCTGCATGATGATGTGACCGAACGTTCCGAAAAAGCCCGCCACCAGGAACCAGCCGATGTTCGCCAGCGACAGCGGCTGCCAGACGTACCACGCGAAGGGAGCCGACAGCACGACGATGAAAATCGACTGCCACAGCACGATGGTGTTTGCGCTGTCGGTGCGTGCGAGGGACTTCGCCATCAGGTTCGAGGCGGAGAACAGCGGCGTGCAGGCGAGTGCCGCCAGCGCGCCCAGCCCGATCTCCGCGAAACCCGGCCGGATGATGATCATGGCGCCGAGAAAACCGACGATCACCGCCGCCCAGCGGCGCAGGCGCACGTCCTCGCCGAGAAACAGCGCCGCCCCGAGCGTGACGAAGATGGGTCCGGTGAACCCAAGGGCCGTCAGATCGGCCAGCGTCACCAGCGGCAAGGCGATGAACCAGAGCTGCATGCCGCCCATGTGGAGGGTGCCGCGAACGGCGTGCAACCCCAGCCGGCCGGTGCGGAACGGCGCCAGCAAGCCATGCCGGAAGATGTGGACGAGGAACACCGCGCCGAACAGATAGCGGCAGAACGCCATCTGATAGGAGTTCAGGTCGCGCGAGGGAAACCATGTCGCGACGTTCAGGCCCGCGAACAGCACGCCGGAAATCGCGACCAGGATGATGCCGCGCAGATTTCCCGAAAGGCCGGCCCAGCGTTGCTTCAGGGCATCGATCACGGCAGGCCCGCCGCGGCCCGCAACCGCGCGACCTCGTCCATGAGTGCGTCGATGTAGGGATCGCGTGCCTCGATCGCCCGCAACGACCGGGCGGTTTCCTCCAGGTAGGCGCGGCAGGTGCCGCGGCGCCCTTCCGCGAACGCGATGTTGTCGGCCGCGCAGGTCAGCTCCATGTCGCCGCAATATTGTTGGTGATCGCCATTCACGGCAAACGTCACCGCTTTCACCGGCGCGCCGGAACGATCGAACGCGTCGACCCAGACCGCGTCGTAGATGCCGGTCAGCATCTCCCGATTGAAGAGGATGCCCAATTCGACGGGCACCTCCGACGCCGCGATCCGCAGCGCCAGTCCCTCGCAGGCGCCGCCGCGCTCGATGCCCAGCATCAGTCCGGGCCGGTCGGGCGTGCCGCGTCCCAACGGTGTCCAGAAGCAGAAGCGCCGCCGCCAGCCCTCGACCCGCACCGGTCGGGTCTCGACGAAATGGAACGCCGGGTTCCACATCAGCGAGCCGTAGCCGAACACCCACGCGTCGGTGCCCGGCGTCCAGCCCGCCAGCGCCTCGGCGAACCGCCTGTCGCGGTCCTCGCGCGACAGGAAATAATCGAACCCGGCGGCGCGCGCTTCGGCCGCCAGCTGGTCGATGCGCTCCGGCGTCAGCTCGTCCCGCAGGATTTCGCGTCCACCCGGTACCAACGCCGACATCCGGTCGACCGGCGTCGATCCATCGCTCATGCGTAGACGATACCCATCGTCTCCGCGACGCAGGCCGGCCGCGTCTGGCCTTCGATCTCGACCGTCCATTCGTAGGTCATGCGCACGCCGTTGCCCGGCATGTCGTCGGCACCGACCAGCTTCGCCCGGCCGCGCACGCGCGACCCCGACGGCACGGTGTTGGTGAAACGCACCTTGTTGGACCCATAGTTCAGGCCGCGCGACTTGTTCGTGACGTTGATCACGTCGTGACCGAACATCGGGATCAGCGACAGCGTGAGATAGCCGTGGGCGATGGTCTTGCCGTTGGGCATTTCCTTCTTCGCGCGCTCGACGTCGCAGTGGATCCACTGGAAGTCGCCGGTCGCCTCGGCAAACTTGTCGATGCGTTCCTGGGTGACCTCGATCCAGTCGCTGACGCCGAGCTCCTGGCCGATCAGCGCCTTCATCGCCTGCGGATCGGATACTTCACGTTTGGCCATGCTTTCCTCCCTTGTGTCCGTCCAGATACGCCGCCGTCGTCGGCTTCGCGTTGAGCCAGCCCGCCCACTTGTCCATCACCTTCGCCATCCGCGCCGGCTGGACTCCGAGCTGTGCCATGGCGACGCCGCCGTTCACCGACTCCGCGTAGTCCGCGATCAGCCCGTCCTTCAAGCGAAATCGGCTCATGCCGTCGATCACCACCTTGCGGCCAGCGAATTCCGGCACCGTCGAGGTGAAGGCCGACAGCGACCATGCATATCCCAGTTCGCCCGCGCAGAGCGGCTGGAAGAACGACCAGCGATAGTCCGTCGCGTCGCGGTGGAACTGGCCGACCAGCATGTCGGCGATGGCAGCGCGGCCGGCGTGCGGGCCGTAGATGTAGTCGTTGTAGACGCCGTCCGCGGTGAAACAGGCGGCGAACGCCGTGCCATCGCCGGCCTCGGCCGCTTTGGTCATGCGCTCCAGCAGCGCCGCGAAGTCGTCCTGGGTCACGCCGATCACCTGGTGAATGGGGCCGCCGGCTTGTCGCGGGCTCCACCACACATCACAATGTCCGGCGTCTGGAATCAACGACCAATCGCACATCGCGCCCATGAAGGGCGCCGCCGGAGAAACGCCATGACCTACGCGACCATCCTCGTGGACACGAAAGACCGGGTCCGCACCATCACGCTGAACCGGCCGGACAGGCTCAACGCCTGGACCGCCGAGATGCACGCCGAGTTGAAGGACGCCATGATGGCGGCCGGCGACGACGAGGGCGTACGCGCCATCGTGCTGACCGGCGCCGGTCGCGGTTTCTGCGCCGGTGCCGACATGCAGAACCTCCAGGACATAGGCGCCTCGGGTACCGCCCAGGCCCGCCCCGCGAAGTCCCGGGCAGTGCCCCGTGGCGGCAGCGAATCGGCGGAGTTCAAGCCAACCTACGCCTACTTTCCCTCGGTGCCGAAATTGATCGTCGCGGCCATCAACGGACCCTGCGCCGGTCTCGGCCTGGTGATGTCGCTCTACGCCGACGTGCGTTTCGCCGCCGAAAGCGCCGTCTTCACCACCGCCTTCGCCCAGCGCGGCCTGATCGCAGAGCACGGTGTTTCCTGGTTGTTGCCGCGCCTGGTCGGCTTGCCCAACGCCCTCGATCTGCTCTGCACCGCGCGCAAGTTCAAGGCGCCGGAGGCGTTGCAACTGGGCCTCGTGAACCGCGTCCTGCCCGACGCCGAACTGATGAAGCACGCCCACGACTACGCCCGCCTGCTCGCCGACACGGTGTCGCCGCGCTCGGTCGCGGTGATGAAGCGGCAAGCCTGGGAAGCGCAGTTCCAGACCCTGTCCCAAGCCACCGCAGCGGCGAACCACGAGATGGAACTGAGCTTCGCCACCCACGACTTCAAGGAAGGCGTCGCCCACTATCTGGAGAAGCGCGCCGCCCGCTTCACCGGAAACTGAGGCCAGCCACCGCGCGTCGGCGACCCGAAGCGAGCGTTTTCGACACCCATCGCCGAGGCGGTTCCACCCGATGTCCCCTCCGGTCACCCGCGTCCACAGCGACGCAGCGCTGCCGAAATCCGCCGATGTCGTCGTGATCGGCGGCGGCATCGCCGGCATCGCGGCCGCCTACCATCTGGCCGCGAAGGGCCATTCGGTCGCCGTGGTCGAGAAGGGCTACATCGCGGGCGAGCAGTCCAGCCGCAACTGGGGCTGGTGCCGCCAGCAGAACCGCGATCCGCGCGAGCTGCCGCTGGCGCAGCGCGCCCTCGACCTGTGGGGCGGGCTGAACGAAGAGCTCGGCGCCGAGACCGGCTTTCGCCGGACCGGGCTCGTCTACGTGACGACCAGTCACGGCGACCTCGACCGGTGGGCGGGCTGGGTCGACAAGGCCCGCGAAATGCAGATGCGCAGCCACGTCCTGTCCGCCGCCGAAGCCAGCGCGATGGCGCCGGGCAGCACCGGGCACTGGATCGGCGGCGTCCATTCGCCGACCGACGGCCGGGCGGAGCCCGCGCTCGCCGTGCCCGCGCTCGCCGAGGGCGCGCGGCGACGCGGCGCCACGCTGCACCAGGACTGCGCGGCGCGCGGCCTGGAGACATCGGCGGGGCGCGTCTCCGGCGTGGTCACCGAAAAGGGCACGATCCGGACGAGCGCAGTGCTGGTCGCGGGCGGTGTCTGGACCTCGATGTTCTGCCGCCATCACGGTATCGACCTGCCGCTGGCCGGCGTGCGCTCGACTTCGTTCTTCACCGCCCCCGCGCCGAAGATCACCGACGGCGGCATTTCCACCCCCGACGTCACTCTGCGGCGACGGCTCGACGGCGGCTACACGGTCGGCATAAGCGGACGCGGGATGCTCGAGCTGACGCCGCAAGGCCTGATGTACGCCAGGCCGTTCTGGCGCACCTTCAGGAAGCGCTACAAGCTCGTCACGATCCGCGTTGGCCGTTCCTTCTTCGACGGTCCCGAAGCGACCCTGAACTGGCGCAACGACACGGTCTCGCCCTTCGAACGCATGCGCACCTACGACCCGCCGGCGCAGGAGAAGCTGGTCGACTTCGCGCTCAAGCGCATCGGCGAACTCTATCCCGAACTCGCCGACCTGAAGATCGTGCACAGGTATGGCGGGCTGATCGATTTCACGCCGGACTGGATTCCCGTGATTTCCGCCATCGACAAGCTGCCCGGCCTGTACGTCTCCGCGGGCTTCAGCGGCCACGGCTTCGGCATCGGCCCCGCGGCGGGACGGCTTGCCGCCGACATCGTCGCGGGCGATCCGCCGATCGTCGATCCGCATCCCTATCGCTACGGCCGCCTGGTCGACGGCACCGACCTCGGCGAGCCGGGCCTGATGTGACCGCGTCCGGAATCGCCCGCCTGGCCATCGACGCGACGGGACCCCGGTCAGGGTGCGGCGATCACCTGGAACGTGCCGGTCGCCCGCAATACAGGGCGACCGTCGGCGCGGATCAGGCCGGTCGATTGCGCGACGGACCTGCCGACCCGATCGACGACGCCGGTCGCCTCCAGCCACTCCCCGGCGCGGGCGGCGGCGAGATAGTTCAGGGTCAGGTTGGTCGTCACGAGATTGAGGCGTGGGTCGCGCGAGAGCGCACACAGCCGGCCGAGATGGACATCGGCCAGCATCGCCAGCACCGCGCCGTGGCAGAATCCCTTGTTGTTGCAATGCCGGTCGTCGACCCGCAGGCCGAGCCGATACTCGGCGCCCGATCCGGCTTCGTGGATCGGGCCGATCAGGTCGAGCAGGTTGCTGCTGCGCAGGGAAGGCGCGAAGCCCTCGGGAATGGCGGTGCTCGTCACGGGCGGCCTCGCTTCAGGAACATCATACCGGCTCGGTCTCGCCAGCGTACGGCCGCCATACCATCAACCGCCGTTGGATCGCGATGTCGAGCAGCCGGGCGAAGCCGGTCAGCACGGAAATGCCGGCGAGCACGGCGTCGATGTCGACCGCGCCCTCTGTCCGAAGGATCGGGTAACCGACGCCGCGCGCCGAGCCGGGATACGCGCCCGACATCGCCCCCACGAACCCGGCCCGACCGTGCGCTTTCCGGGCTTGGTGCGCGCGTGGGCCAGAAACGGCGACGCAACGCCGCTGCGGGGTCGCTAGAATTTCCGCTCCGGCCACCACGGATAGTAGGACGGCATGCCGTCGCTGACCTTCATGGGGAACTTCGCCGGGCGCTTTTCGAGGAAGGCGACCACGCCTTCCTTGACGTCCTCGGACTTGCCGCGCGCGTAGATGCCCTTGGAGTCGACTTTGTGCGCTTCCATCGGATGATCGGCACCCAGCATCTTCCAGATCATCTGGCGGTTCAGCGCCACCGACACCGGTGCCGTGTTGTCAGCGATCTCGCGGGCCAGCGCGTAGGCCGCCGGCAGCAGCTCGTCTGGCTTGTGGACGGAGCGCACCAGGCGCCCCCTCAGCGCTTCGTCGGCCGGGAACACACGGCCGGTCATCACCCACTCCAGCGCCTGCTGCGGCCCCACGAGGCGCGGCAGGAACCAGCTCGAACAGGCTTCCATGACGATGGCGCGGCGGGTGAAGACGAAACCGTAGCGGGCGGCTTCCGAGGCCAGTCGCACGTCCATCGCCAGCTGCATGGTGATGCCGACGCCGACGGCGGGACCGTTGCACGCCGCGATGGTCGGCTTCAGGCAGTCGTAGAGGCGCAGGGTCAGCAAACCGCCGCCGTCGCGATGGCCGTCGAGCCCGGGATCGACGGCGCCACGATTGTCGGCGTTGAAGGTATTGCCGCCGCCCGAGAGATCGGCGCCGGCGCAGAAGCCGCGGCCCGCTCCGGTGAACACGACGGCGCGCACGTCGTCGTCGCGGTCGGCGCGATCAATCGCGTCGAGCAGCTCGGTCAGCATCTTGCCGGTGAAGGCGTTGAGCTTGTCGGGCCGGTTCATGGTGACGGTGAGGATGCCGTCTTTCACGGCGTAGAGAATCTGCTCGTAGGTCATGGCGCGCTCCGTTCGGCTCGATGGCGGCGAGAGTGCGCGAGGCGGCGCGTCGCCGTCAACGCGCCCGCGGACGCCTATCCCGCGTGGCGGTTGAGCAGCCAGACGCCGCCCATGATCAGGGCGAGGCCGACGATCTGCGGCGCCCCCATCGGTTCGTCGTAGATGAACTTGCCCGCCAGCGCGATCGCCACGTAGCTGAGCGAGACGCTCGGCATCGCCACCGACATCGGCAGCTTGCGCAACGCCACGATGTAGAGGATGGCAGCGACGCCATAGCAGCCCAGGCCGAAGATCGTTGTCCAGCGGAACAGCTGCTCCACGAAGGTGGGCGCCGAGGCGCCGGCCTTGAGCAGGATCTGGCCGAAAATACCGGTGACGATGCTGGCGCCCAGCATGCCGTAGTAGAGCCACATCGCGAGCCTCGTTCCGTCGTTGCCGCCCTTGTCCGCGCCTTCGACGGCGGGACGCAACCCCTATCGCGCGTCGTCGTCGCGCGAGATCACTTCGCGGACCACGTATTGCGGCTTCTGGTTGGCGGTCAGGAACATGCGGCCGAGATACTCGCCCATGACGCCAAGGATCAGCAGCTGTACGCCGGCCAGCAGCGCCACCGCCGACATCATGGACGCCCAGCCGGCCGGCAGGTCGCGCTTCACCAGCGCTTCGATCAGGACGAACAGGAACCCCAGCAACCCGACGCCCGACAGCGCGAAGCCCGTCAGGCTGGCCGCGCGCAGCGGCATGACCGAGAAGTTCAGGAACATCGACAACCACAGCCGCAGCAACCGGCGCAGCGTGTAGTTCGACTGCCCGCCGGCGCGCGCCAGATGCTCGACCTGGAGCCGGCCGATGTTCTGGGTGACCTGCATCAGCAGGCCGTCGACGTAGGGATATGGCCCGGCATAGGGCACGATCTTCTCGCGCGCGAAGGCGCTGACGCAGCGGAACGAGGACAAATAGAGGCCCCGGGGCTTGTCGATCAGCTTGTCGGCGCACCAGTTGGTGAAGGCGCTGCCGAGATTGCGCCAGAGCGCGTGTTTCTTCTCCGCATAGTAGGTGTAGACGAGGTCGAAACCGCCGTCGCGGGCATGCTCGAACAGCCGTTTCACTTCGCCCGGCGGGTTCTGCAGATCGTCGTCCATGGTGATCGCGAAGGCGCCGCGCGCGTGGGCGAACCCCGCCATGACGGCGTTGTGCTCGCCGAAATTGCGCGAGAGATTGACCAGCCGGACCGGCGCGCCCGGCTGGGCAACCAGCGCCCGGCAGACTTCGGCGCTGTTGTCGGGACTGCCGTCGACCACCAGCACGATTTCGAGGCCGCCCTCGATGTCGAGCGCCCGCAGCGCCGCCACCAGCTCGCCGACGCTGCCGGCGCCATTGTACACCGGCACCACGATGCTCAGCGCGATCCGTTCGCTCATGCCTTCTCCGCCACGACCAGCACCGAGCCACCAAACGGCAGATCGATGCCCCACCTCAGAAAACGCCGCTCCAGCGCCACGACGACCCCGAACAGCGCGTTGACCGGCGCCGGCGGCAGACTGACGTCGCTCTCGGCGTGCCCCTTCGCCAGCAGTCGCCGCGCCGCCATCAACGGAAACAGCAGCGTGTTCCAGTAGGTCGCCCGTTTCACGTGAAACCCGGCCTCCACCAGCATCGCCACCACTTCCGACCGCCGGAAGCGGCGGGCGTTGTGCACCCGCGTATCGTGCGCCGACAACAGCCATCTATAGGCGGGCAGATTCAGCACCAAGATTCCGCCCCTTTCGAGGCATCGATGCGACTCGGCGAGGGCACGCCGGGGATCGACCAGCCGGTGGCACAGCACGTCGAGACTCACCTGCCCGCCCAGCGACGCGCTCGCCAGCGGCAGCTCGTTGACCGAGCCGACCACCACCGCGGCGCCACTCTTGGCCGCGGCGACGGTGGCGGCACCCGGGTCCGCCTCCAGCCCCGCCCAGACCCGCGCCGGCACGCCGGACCTCAGGCGCGCCAACATGCCGCCGGTACCGCATCCGGCGTCGACCCATGGTCGGCCGGGCGTACCCATGCCGAAGCGCAGCACCTGGTCCAGCACCAGCGCCCGCAGACCGCCATACCACCACAGCCGGTCCTCGACCGCGTCCATCCGCTCGTATTCGGCCCGTTCCATCCCCGCACCATCGACGATCCGGCACCGCGACGCCAGAGTCGCGGGGTTGGGCCGGCCGGTCGCGTTTGCTAGCAGCCTGTCGGACTGAGGTGAACGGGCGAGAAAGTTCGCCCCGGGCGGGCCTCGGCGGACCGCGCGGTCGTGTCGGGGGCGTCCCGGCGATGTCTCGGGACAGCGTTTTGGCGGCTCCCGGGCGTCGTCGGTGGCCGGTCGTGG
>CAMDVZ010000118.1 GCA_945878895.1 Caenispirillum bisanense
CCCTCGGCCAGACGCTCCATCGCCATCAGTCGCAGCGTTTCCAGGGACTTGTGGTCAAGGCTGCGTCCGTCGTGTTTCATGGCCCGATCATAGCGGGAATCCCAGCAAAACGCAACACATTGTAGACTAAATTACTGACTAATTAGTAAGTTTGCTATTTATTGAATTGTAATTGCTGACATAAATTTTATCGCGCACGCGGAACCGTTCATACAATGGCTCTCTCGCAGGATTTTTCACTGGTTGACCGGGCGCCTCATGCCGCGCCCGCCGTGGGTCGAATCGCGGGTTTTTTCCTGACCGGTCGCTTCGCGCGCTTCGTGTTGTTCGGCGGTACCGCCGCGCTGGTCAATCTGGCGGTCGGCAGGGTGCTCTACACGTTGCCGGTGTTCGTCGCGCTGCTGCCCTACTGGCTTGCCGTGGCGCTTGGCTCCGGCGCGGGACTGATCGTCAATTTCGGCCTGAACTACGTCTACAATTTCCGCTACCTCGGTCGCAGCGCGGTCGCCCAGTTCCGCACCTTCACCGCCGTGGCGCTGGTCGGTGTCGGCCTGACGGCGCTGATCGCGCAGGCCGCCCTGGGAATCGCCGGCTGGCTCGGGTTTGGCGGGCGACTGACAGCCGGTGGCGTCGGCGTCGACACCGCCTTCGTCGCGCACGTGTTCGCGGTCGGCGCGGTCACGTTCTACTCGTTCGCCGGCCACAGCCTGTTTTCGTTCAACGCCGGCCTGCGCGCCGGTCTACGCCGCGCGATCAGCGGCATTCGAGAGACACAACGATGAACGCCCTCAAACCTTCCGTCGTCTGCATCGGCGCCGGGCCGGCCGGCCTGACCGCCGCCTACCATCTATCGAAGGCCGGCGCGCCGGTGACGGTGCTGGAGCGCGATCCGGTCAACGTCGGCGGCATCTCGCGCACCGAGACCTACAAGGGCTTCCGCTTCGACATCGGCGGCCACCGCTTCTTCTCGAAATCGCGCGAGATCGAGGCGTTGTGGAACGAGATACTGGGCGACCAGTTCATCGACCGGCCGCGCAAGTCGCGAATCTTCTACCGGCGCAAGCTGTTAGACTATCCGTTGAAGGCTTTCGACGCGCTGATGAAGCTCGGCATCGTCGAGTCGATCCTGTGCATGGCCTCCTACGGCAAGGCGCGCCTGAGCCCGGTGCGCGATCCGCGCAGCTTCCAGGACTGGGTCACCAACCAGTTCGGCGCCCGCCTGTTCGGCATCTTCTTCAAGACCTACACCGAGAAGGTGTGGGGCATGAAATGCAGCGAAATCTCGGCCGACTGGGCCGCGCAACGCATCAAGGGCCTGTCGCTCGGCTCCGCCGTCATGAACGCACTGTTGCCGAAAAAACGGAAGGCCGGCGGCGACGTCATCAAGTCCCTGATCGACAGCTTCCGCTATCCCCGCCTCGGGCCGGGCCAGATGTGGGAAGCCGCCGCCGCCCATGTCGAGGCACGCGGCGGCCACGTCAAACGCGGCATGGACGTGTCCGGCCTGAACTTCGACGCGGCGAGCAAGCGGTGGACCGTGACGTCGCGCGCAGCCGACGGCACCGAGAACACCGTCCAGGGCGACCACGTGATCTCGACCGCGGCGATCGGCGATCTGGTCGACTATCTCTCGCCGAAGCCGCCTGCCGAGGTGGTGAAAGCCGCCAAGGCGCTGCGCTACCGCGACTTCCTGACCGTGGCGCTGGTCGTCAAGGATCGCGGCCGCTTCGACGACAACTGGATCTACATCCACGAGCCTGGCGTGAAGGTCGGCAGCATCCAGAATTTCAAGTCGTGGTCGCCCGACCTGGTGCCCGACCCGACGCTCAACTGCTACGGGCTCGAGTATTTCTGCTTCGAGGGCGACGAGACGTGGGCGGCCAGCGACGCGGACCTCGTGGCGCTGGCGAAATCCGAGCTGGTGCATCTCGGCCTCGCGGAGGCCGACGAGGTGGTCGACGGTCACGTCATCCGCCAGCCCAAAGCCTACCCCGTCTACGACGATTCCTACCAGGCCAACGTCGAGACGTTCCGCCGCTGGGTCGAGGCCGAACGGCCGGGCCTGCACATGGTGGGCCGCAACGGCATGCACAAATACAACAACCAGGACCACGCCATGATGACGGCGCTGCTGGCCGCCGAGAACATCCTCGCGGGCCACGCCAAATGGAACGTCTGGGAAGTCAATGCCGACGCCGAATACCACGAGGCTGGCGAGGACCGCTCCCTCGCGCTGGGCTCGGAGCGGCTGGTGCCGTCGAGGGTCGGTGCCGACTGACCGGCGGCGCCGCGATAGGGCGCCGCGTGGCCGGATGCGATGACGAGGCTCAGCGCCGCTCGAAGAGCCTGATACCAAGCTGCCTAAACACTGACACACGCCCCGAGTCGCGTAGCGATTGAACAGTGACGCTGTGATGGGCACATCGACTCTGCGTTCACCCGATTCGGGAAGGAGCCGAGAGTCAGGAACTCTGCCGCTTGGTATGAGACCGGATTTCGGATCGACCGGCCGTTCGATCAGCTAGGGCGGTACCCTGCCCGCCGCCAGCGCGGCGGCCAGCGTGCCCTCGCGTCGCGCCATCCAGGCCGGGCAAACCAGCACGGCGACGGCGCCCGTTTTCCCGAAGGACGCCGGCATCGCGTCGGCGAACCGCGTCTCGTCCATGGCGTCGAGCGAGGCGAGGATGCGCGTCTCGGCGCGATGATAGGGGCCCGCCACCGTCACGGCGCGGGAGAAAAACAACACCTCCGGCGACTGGCTGAAATCGGCCAGCACGATCCGCCCGGCATACCGCTCCAGCGCCGGCGCGGCGAGACGCGTCGTGCAGGACGGTCCGGTTTCGGGATTCCAGCTCGCGCTCTCGAACAGGTCCGACACGACGAACGGACCCGCCGCCAGCGCCGCCGTCGCGGCGGTGACCAACACTGCGCCGCCCGGCCGGCCGGCCGGTTTTCCCGGCGAAGCACTCGCGCGGGGCCGCAGGAGGCTTCCGCACCACGCCGCGACCGCGAGCGCCGCGCCAAGCTCCGCGTACATCGCGAACCGCACGTGCCGATAGCCGATGGCGAGAACGAACAGGGCAAAGGCCGAAACCAGCAGCGACGTCGGATCGCGCCGCGTCGACGCCAGCCACCCGCACGCCGTCGCCAGAATGGCGGTTGGCATTGCCAGCATCAGGGCGATCTGACCCGGCGCGCGCACCGGCTTTACCTCGTTGATGTACTGCCAGATGCGCGCCCGCGCCTCGGACGAGAAGATGCCGTCGGTGCCCTGGCAGGATGGTCGGATGGTGGACCACCCACAAACCCGCCGCGGCGGCGCCGACGATGCCCGCCACGACGGCCGCCAGCCACGGCGAGGCCAGTGGCGGCACCAACCGGCGCCCCAGCGCGGCGGCGGCGAGCATCAGCACGGCGAGTTCGAGATACGGAAGCGACAGCCGGTCGACCTCGGCAACGAATCTGCCCGACGGCGACGGATCGATCAGGATGCCGGCGACCTCCGCCAGCGCGAACCCCAGCGCGAAGGCCTCGCCGCGCGCGCCCGGCCGATGGTCGAGCGCGGCATCGCGCAACAGCGCCACCGCCCAGCCGAACAGCACGAACGGCAGCGCCTCGGGGCTCAGCCACACGCCAAGACCTCCGATCGCGCCCGCCAGCATGGCTTCGCGGCGCGGCGCGGCGGCGGCACCGCTCGCCCACGCCAGCGCCGGCGTCGCGATCGCCACGGCGGCGACGAACACGTGGTGGTCGGCCCGTCCCAGCGCGCCATAGGCCATGATGCCCGGCGCGCACAGCGCCAGCGCGGCCACGACGAGCGGCGGCGCGCCGCGGTCGCCGATGGCGCGTACCGCTCGCAGCATCGCCCAGAGGAGACACAGCGAACTCGCGGGGCCAATCGCGGCGCCGGCCCAGCGCAGGGCTTCCCCGGTCGGCAGAGCGGCGAACAATAGCAGCGCCAGCGTCATGATCAACGCGTCGAGCAGATGGCTCCAGTGCATCGGCACGACCGCGCCACCATTGTCGCGCGGCAAGTGATCGAGCAGCCGCCCCGCCTCGACCGAGGCGACCAGGCGCGAGACACGCATGTAGGAGTCGGTGTCGATCAGGTCGCCCGACCCGACCCCGCCCTGAACGAACCCCGTGATCGTCGGGATCGCCAATGCCGCCAGCACCGCCAGAGCGGTTTGCCAGCGCGGCCACGGCGCGGAGTCGTGGACACAAGCAGGCACGCTCTACTCGACGCTCAACGGCGTTTCCTCGCGAAACCAAACCCCCGACTAGTCTGTAGCGCAAATCGCGATTCGGGGGAACCATGGCCGGCGCCGTGGCTCGGTCGGTTCGCGGCGTCGTCCGAAGCGTCGGCCCGGCAGCGGTCCCTACAGAGTTCCCCTTGCCCAGCCCGACACGCCGACCCACGCGAAATAGAGAACCAGCAACCCGCCCAGCAATTTGCCGATGCCACCGAACGGGCGCTTCGTGAATCCGCCGACACCGGACCCAACCAAGGCCGCGCCGATGCCGGCGGTCGTCAACAGGATGAACCCGAAAAGACCGCGCGAGACGACGAAGACGAGCCAGTCACCCAGGCCACCCGGCCGGTTCGCGGTCGAGGCCGGATCGCCGAGATCGATACCCGAGAGCGTCAGAACGACACCGATCAGGAAGAAAGCGAACACGACGCCGCCGACCACCACCCCATAGCCGTACATCGCCGCGAAGCGGGCGGGCGCGAAGAACAACTGCCAGATCAATGTGAACCAACGCACGATGACTTTCCTCCCGGACGAGCCGCGACAAGACCGGAAATCCGGCGCGCCGGCAACGACGACGCACGGCCCCGACGCGGCCGGACCACCGCGTGCGGCCACGCTCGCCGGAACACGTGGCGAGGAGCTTCAACGGAACCATCTCCGCCGAACCGACGGCGACCGGTCGTCGGCACTCTCCGGCATCGCTCCGTCGTCGGCGGATTGCCGCCCCGACCCGCGACGGTTTCGCTTTTCCGAGCACCATCGGCGGCGCACGATGCGAAATCGAACCAACGGGAGTTACCTCATGAAGGCCATGTTCCGCCGCGCCGCCCTGATCTTCGCGCTCGCCGCCGCAGCCTTCGCCACGCCGGCGCTGGCGCAGGACTGGCCCGCCGCGAAGCCGATCACCATCCTGATGGGGTTCCCCGCCGGCTCCGGCGTGGACGTCGTGGCGCGCATCATGCAGGCGCCGCTGGAAGCCGCCCTCGGGGCCAAGATCGTGATCGACTACAAGACCGGTGCGGGCGGCAACATCGCCTCGGAGGCGGTCGCGCGCGCCAAACCGGATGGCTACACGATCCTGCTCGGCACCTCGGCCACGCACGGCGTCAACGCCGCGCTCTATGCCAAACTGCCGTTCGACGTCGAGGCCGACTTCACGCCCATCGCCCCGCTGCTCGACGTCTCCAACGTGCTGACCATCAACCCGGCGGTGGTCGACGCCACCTCCGTCGCCGACTTCATCGCCAAGGTGAAAGCAGCGCCGGGCAAGTACAATTACGCCTCCACCGGCAACGGCACCGGCACGCACCTCGCCTTCGCCGAACTCGTCGCGCGCGCTGGCCTGAACATGGTGCACGTGCCCTACAAGGGTGGCCCCGAGGCGCTGCAATCGGTGCTCAACGGCGATACCTGCTGCATCTTCAACCAGGTCCAGACCGTGCTGGCGCAGGCGCGCGCCGGCAAGGTGCGGTTGCTCGGCGTCACGACGAGCAAACGTGTCGCCGCTGTCGCCGACGTGCCCACCATCGCCGAGGGCGGCGTGCCCGGCTACGAGAGCTTCATCTGGTTCGGCCTGCTGGGGCCCAAGGGCATGGACCCGGCGATCGCCGAAAAGCTCAACGCGGCGGTGAAGCAGGTTCTGGCGATGCCGGAGATCGCGAAAAAGTTCACCGATTCCGGCAACACCGTGCGCTACGAGACGGTCGAGCAGTTCCGCGCCACGGTGAAGGCCGATCGCGCGAAATGGGCCGCGGTGGTGAAGTCGGTCGGGGCGCGGATCGAGTAGGCGACAGCGCGACTTCATGCGATCTCCGGTGTTGAGTTTTCCCCGAAAATGAGATAAATATCTCTTTTTATCTCTCTGCGCCGAAGCGACACACGCGTGAAGCTCCTCGTGCTTAAATCGTCAGCGGCCAAAGCGCTGGACACCGTGGCGCAACCGCATCGTTCGCGGCTCGCCGAGGAATTGGCCGCCTACGCGCTCGGCAAGCCGTGCGATACGAAGGCCATGGCCGGTACACCGACCGTGCGCATGCGTGTCGGCGACTACCGGATCGTGTTCGACGAGACGGCCACGACGATCCTCGTTCTCGCGATCGGTCATCGCCGCGAAATTTACCGCCAGGAGTATCGCCAGTGACCATCCAGACGATCAAAACCGACGGCGGCGAGGAACTCGTCATCATGAGCCGCCGCGACTACGACGCGATGCTTGCACGCATGGGCGACGAGGACGCCGAGGATCGCATGACGTTCTTGATCGCGGCCGAGGCACGGGCGGAGGAATCGCTGCCGGCGCCGGTGTCGGCCGCCATTCTTGCCGGCGATAGTCCGTTGCGCGCGGTGCGACGCTGGCGCGGGTTGACGCAAATCGACCTCGCGCGCGCGGCGGGCGTCCAGCAAGGCTATCTCAGCGAGATCGAAAGCCGGACCAAAGCCGGAACGCCGGAGACGCTGGCGAAACTCGCCGAGGCACTTGGGGTCTCGCCGAACTGGCTTGGATAGGCGGACGCCCGAGTGACTCCCTACCATTACACCGAGTCCGGCTTGACCAATGTCTGGCTGCTGAACGGGATCGCGATCCACCGCACGCCGTACGGCAAGGCGACCGGAGTAAAGGACACGGACGGCCTGCATCGTGCGATAGCGGCGCGGCTGGTCCACGGCAAGCCGCACTGGAGCGGGAGCGAATTCCGTTTCATCCGCGAGCAACTCGATATGTCGCAGGCCTCGCTGGCCGGCATTTTCGGCAAGGACGTGCAGTCGGTGGCGCGCCGGGAAAAGAGCGCCCGCGTGACCACGATGGCCGACCGCTTCCTGCGCGCCCTCTACCGCGAGCACGCCGACGGCAACGCCACCACCGTCGCGATGGTCGACCTGCTCGCCGACATGGGGCGGTCGGAGCACCGCCGGATGGTGTTCGAGGAGAGGCGCGGCAAGTGGCGCGCGGGTAGCTATCCGCGACTGCGGAATAGCCGAAGCGCGGTCGATCCCCGAGGCGCCACCTATTTCTCGGCCAAGAGCGCGCGAAGCGATCCACTGCGCGACCGGATCTCCGCGATCCGCCAGCCGGCGCCGGTCGGGACCAAATCGAGCGTGACAGTCTGCTTTTCGCCGAAGTTCGTGAACGCGACGATGCCCGTCGCGGCGGTGGACGTGGCGTCGCGGACGTCGATAACCAGGTTCGCGATCGTCCAGTCCTGGGCGTCGACGAACGGATCGCCGTTGAGACGGGGCGGTCCGCCGCGTTTCCGGGCCTCGGCGAGATCGGCGTCGATGGCGGCCATCAGCGGCGGCGCGAAATAGCGCTTCCACGTGTCGGGTCGCGGCGTGCCCTCGCCCGGCTTCGCGAGGTAGGGCTTGTAGAGCCCCTCCAGGAACGCGCGGGGCGAGTCGGGCTGCGCGAACGCACGGGTGCCCGTCGCGAGGAGAACGGTGGCGCCGAACGCGAGGGCGCGGCGGGTCGGCTGGTTGACGCGGGTCATTTTCATTGCGGATTGTTGCCGCTCAACCGTCCGACCCGAGGTCGGCGAGAATCGCTTCGAGATCGGAAATCAAGCGCGATGCGTCGTGGCGCGCCATGCGCCACAACTGATCGACATCGATTCGACCATACTCGTGAGCAAGGATGTTGCGCATGCCGACGATATCGCTCCAACGGACTTCCGGATACCGCGCGCGCGTGCCGTTCGAAACGCGGCGGGCGGCTTCGCCGACCATATTCAACGTGCGCTCCAGTGCTCTCAGCGCGCGCAGATCGCGGTCGAGATCCGATCGCTGGAGACCCTCGATCACATCGACGGTTTCGCGCGCGAACGCCAGCATGTCCGCGACGTAGGCCGGGTCCCTTGCCTCAGGCGGCATAAAGCGGCCGCTTGTCGCGCAGGATCGATTTGAGGCGATAGGGATTGACGATGTTGCGCTCCATGACGAGATCGACGGGGCGCTCGAACAACTCAGCGAAATCGTCGCGCATCGCGGACGCGTCGAGCAGGCTCCACCGCGCATCCGGCTGATACTCGACCAGCAGGTCGACGTCGCTGTCCGGGCGCGCCTCGCCGCGCGCCACCGAGCCGAACAGGTGGAGCGAGCGTATTTTCCAGCGGCGGCACAGGGCGTCCAGCCGCTCGGGCGAGGGCATCGCGATCACCGACATGGGAGCCAGCATAGCACGGGCGCCCGCGCCGTTCGAGACGCGGGCCTAGGTCTTCGTCCGCTTCTCGCGCGGCACGAAAAAGCGCGTCGGCAGCAATTCCGGATCCTCGTGATCGTAAATCGCCTGTTCGTGACGGGCGGCGTCGGCGACGAACAGGTCTTCGACGATGGCGTGGGCGACGCGGGTGGCACCGATGGCGAGGCCGGGGATGTCACCCGCCAGCGCGCCCTGGCTGACAATCGAGCCGTAGTTGAAGAGGTGGATGTCGGCCAGACGCGGGGCGGCGCCGGGCGTTCGCTCGACGAAGCGGAAGCCGTCGCCCATGTATGGATAGTCGGCGGCCTCGTTGGCGCCGGGCGCCGCGGCTCCGGGCAGGCGGTGGCGCCACAACGCGATCTGGTCGACGAAGGCAGCGAGTTCGGGCCGGCGCGCCACGTTCACGTCGAAGCCGGTGCCCATGATCACCGCGTCGAAGCGGTGCGTGCCCTTCGTCGTCGTCACGGTCACGCCGGTGGCATCGGTCGCGACGTCGGTCCAGCCCTCGCCCAACCGTACCTCGAAGCCCGGCAGCTTTTCCCCGCGCAGGACCGATTCGTGCGGTGGCGGGCTCTGGACGTCGAACATGTAGCTGTAGATGCGGAAGCGCGTGGCATCGTCGAGGGCGGCGTATCCACGCTGGAAGCCGGTGAAGGACACGCCCTTGGACTTGTTGACCTGCGGCATGTGCGGCCGGCGCGCGAACAGCACGGCTTCGGCGACGCCGCGTTCGAGCGCCGTGCAGCCATTGTCGATGGCGGTGGCGGCAGCGCCCAGAATACCGATCCGGCCGCCCTTGAAGGTCTCGAACGGAATGTCGTCGAAGGAGTGGAACACGCGCCCTTTGGCGTCGCCCTCGCCAGGAGTCAGCGACGGAAAGCTCGGCCAGCGGGCGCCACCGCTGCCGTCGCGGCCCGAGGCCAGCACGACCTTGCGGGCGTGGATCGTCTCCTCGCCGGCGGGACCGCGCAACGTCGCGCGCAGATACGAACCGGCTTCGGTCAGCGACAGCAGCTCGACTCCGTTCTCGGTCCTCAGCCCGACGACGCGGCGCACCCACAGCAGATAGTCGCGCCAGGCGACGCGGTCGATCTTGTAGAGCGTGTCCCAGCCGTCGCGGCCGAAGCGCGCCTCGTGCCAGGCGCGGTAGGTCAGGCAGGGAATACCGAGATCGGGGCCGTTGATGTGTTTGGGCGAGCGCAGGGTCGGCATGCGGGCGTAGGTGCCCCACGGACCCTCCAGCGATTCGGGCTGGCGGTCGATCAGCCGGATGTTGCGCACGCCCTCCCGCGTCAGCGCGAAGGCGACGCTCTGGCCGCACATGCCCGCGCCCACGGCCAGAACGTCGAGCACCGGCTTGCCGTCGGGACCCTCGCGCGGCGGCACCCAGTTGGCCGGCGGATAGTTCAGGCGCGCGAGATCGTGCGCCACCACGGCCTCCAGCACCGCCAGCCCGTCGCTTTCGCCCACCCGTTCGTCGATACGCGTCATTGGCCTCTCCAGTCGTTTTCTCCTTACAACGCCGCCCGCCGCCCGCCTATGCTCGCGGTCGAAAGACGGACCCCGGAGGACGCCATGGAACGGATGACGGCGGCGCAGGCGGTGATCGCCACGCTCGAGAAAAACGGCATCGACACGTTGTTCGTGCTGCCGGGCGTGCAGAACGACGGCTTCTTCGACGCGCTCTACGACCGCACCAACGCGATCCGCCCGATCCACGCCCGCCACGAGCAGGGCTGCGCCTACATGGCACTGGGCGCGGCACTCGCGACCGGCAAACCAGCGGCCTACGTCGTCGTCCCCGGCCCCGGTTTCCTCAACACCACCGCGGCGCTGTCGACCGCCTACGCCTGCAACGCCCCGGTGCTGGCGCTGGTCGGCCAGATCCAGCAATCGCTGATCGGCCGCAACATCGGCCTGCTGCACGAGCTGCCCGACCAGCTCGCGATCATGCGCGGTCTCACCAAGCACGCCGCCCGGATAACGAGCGCCGCCGAAGCGCCGGGCATGGTGACAGACGCTTTCCGCCGCATGATCTCGGGCCGCAAGCGGCCGGTGGCGCTGGAATGCGCGATGGACGTCTGGGGCAAGCCAGGCGCCGTCGTGCCGGCCGCGCATGCCGCGGTGGCCGACGCGATGCCGGTCGACGAGGACGCCATCGAGCGCGCCGCCAAGCTGCTGGGCAACGCCAAGCGGCCGCTGATCGTGGTCGGCGGCGGCGCGATGGATGCGGGCGCCTCGGTCACCGCGCTGGCCGAAGCCTTGTCGGCACCGGTGCTGGCGATGCGCATGGGCCACGGCGTGATCGATGGCCGTCACGCGCTCGCCGTCACCGCACCCGCCGGCCACCGCTTCTGGGCCGAGGCCGACGTCGTGCTGGCGGTCGGCACGCGCCTGCAGGCCCAACTGTTGAACTGGGGCGTCGATCCCGATCTGAAGATCGTGCGCATCGACGCGGACTCCGAGGAACTCGACCGCCAGAGCAAGCCAGAGATCGGCATCGTCGGCGACGCCGCGGCGTGCCTTCGCGCGCTGGTCGACCGCCTTGGCAAACACAACACCACGCGCGCCGGCCGGCTCGATCGTGTCGCGGAGATCAAGGCCGAGGCGCGTGCCCGGATGTCCTCGCTGGCGCCACAGATCGCCTATCTGGAAGCCATCCGTGCCGCCCTGCCCGAAGACGGCATCCTGGTCGACGAGCTGACCCAGATGGGCTACGCCGCGCGGGTCCTCTTTCCGACCTACGGCCCGCGCCGTTTCCTGACGCCGGGCTACCAGGGCACCCTGGGCTGGGGCTACGCCACGGCGCTGGGCGCCAAGGTGGCGCGGCCCGACACGCCGGTGCTGTCGATCAACGGCGACGGCGGCTTCCTGTTCACCGCCAACGAGATGGCGACCTCGGCCCAGCGCGGCATCGCCACCGTGTCGGTGGTGTTCAGCGACGGCGCCTTCGGCAACGTCAAGCGCATCCAGCAGCTGAACTACAACGACCGCGTCATCGCGACCGACCTGCGCAATCCCGACTTCGTGAAGTTCGGCGAAAGCTTCGGCGTCGAGAGCGTGCGCGCCGAAGGTCCCGAGGCGCTGCGCAAGGCGATCGAACGCGGCTTCGCCAGCGGCAAGCCGATGCTGATCGACTCGCCGGTGCCCGCGTTTCCCGACCCCTGGAAGCACGTCGCCCTGCCGCGCGTGCGGCCGCCGGCGCGGACGTGACGTACCGGTTCGTCCTCACCGACACCCCGCCGCCGGGCGCGTTCGACCGGGTGCGGGCGCCGCTGCGTGCGTCCAACCAGAGGACCACGGGGCCGGCCGA
>CAMDVZ010000119.1 GCA_945878895.1 Caenispirillum bisanense
CCGCCGCCGCCGCGCCGCCGGCCACGCCCCCCGCGACCACGCCGCCCCCCGCGACCACGCCGCCGGCCATCGCCGCGGTCGTGCCGAAGCCTCCACCCGCCACGCCCGTGGCACTACCGCCCGCGCCGCCGCCGGCCACCCCCAAGGTCGACACGACGCAACCGACGGTCAAGGATACCGGCGGTCCCGCCTCGATCGCCGCCCTGATCGACGGCATGGCCGGGCCGGCCGCGGCTGCCGGCGGGTATCGCCTGCAGCTGTCGGCGGAACGCAGCGAGGATGCCGCCAAGGCGACCTGGGCAAGGCTGCAGAAGAGCAACGCCGACGTGCTGGGCTCGCTGCGCATGCAGGCCGCCCGCGCCGACCTCAAGGACAAGGGCATCTGGTATCGCGTCCAGGCCGGCCCGCTCGACGAAAAAGCCGCCCGCGACGCCTGCGCCCGCCTGAAGCCACGCGGCGTCGAGTGCATCCTGCTGCCGCCGTCGCGCTGAGGCGTCCGGCGGTTGGACGCCGCGCCGACGCGGCACGCCTGAACGTCGGATCGAGGTCTCCCTGCCATCGCGTCAAGCGCGCGATGCGGTGTGTCTGTTTCATCCGGGTAAATTCAGTTCACCAATGATTCCCGTTTCTAGACGCTGCCGTCGGCGCCCTTGCCCGCGCGGGCAACGGCGGCGCGGTGTCGCGTCGGCCCGTCGCGACGGCAAGAATTGCCGCGCATGGCGGCTTTGACCCCGCGAAAGTCGGGGGTTTTCTCTGGATACGGCGCCGTCGCGTGCCTATATAGACGGTAGACTCGACGTCGCCCCCTCGGCGCCGGGCATTTTCCCATTGCCGCGCCACCGATCCGCCTCTTCCGGGGCTCGATACGGCGTCGCGACCTCGACAGAACGGGATCCCATCCGATGGCGACCAAGCCGGCCACGACGACCGAAGCCCCCGAGAAGCCCGAGGACTCCACGACCGATTCGCCCGTTCTAGACTCGCTGGGCGCGGGTCTGAAGAAGCTGCTCGCCAAGGGCAAGGAGCGTGGCTACGTCACCGTCGGCGAAGTCGCCGCGGCGCTGCCGGCCGAGGACGTCACGTCCGAGCAGATCGAAGACACCATGTCGATGATCTCCGAGCTGGGGATCACGCTGGTCGACAACGAGGAAGCCGAGAACGACGGCGAGGAGTCGGGCGAGGAGAAGCCTGCCGCGGTGGACGGGGAGGCGCCCAAGGTCGCGGTCGCGGCGTCCGAGGTCGAGGAGGAAGAGGATTACGGCCGCACCGACGATCCGGTGCGCATGTATCTGCGCGAAATGGGCAGCGTCGAGCTGCTCAGCCGCGAGGGCGAGATCGCCATCGCCAAGCGGATCGAGGCCGGCCAGGAGAAGATGATCGGCGCCATCTGCGAGAGCCCGCTGACCATCAGGGCGCTGATGGACTGGCGCGACGCGCTGAACGAAAACCGCATGCTGTTGCGCGACGTGATCGACCTCGAGGCGACCTATGTCGGTGGCCCGGAGGGTGCTGCCGCCAACGCCGCCCTGGCCGCCAAGAACAATCCGATCCAGCATTCCGGCGCGCCGCGCCCGGCGCCCATGGTGATCGCGGCGGCGGCGCCGCCGCCGCCGCGCCCGCCGGCGCCGCCCAAGCCGCCGGCCGAAGCCGGCGCCGAGGGCGTCGAGGGTGCGCCTGCCGCCGAGGGCGGCGGCGAAGACGACGAGGAGGGCGCGGCCGTCTCGCTCTCGGCGATGGAAGAGAAGCTGAAGCCCGAAGTGCTGAAGATTCTCTCGAAGATCGCCAAGATCCACGGCGAGATGTCGAAGGTGCAGAACCGGCGCATGTCGACGCTGCAGCGCGGCCACACGCCCTCGCCCGATTTCGAGCGCAAGTACGAGCATTATCGCAAGAAGATCGTCGAGCTGGTGCGCACCGTGCGCATCAACAACAACCGCATCGAGATGCTGCGCGACCAGCTCTACGACATGAGCCGCAAGATGCTTCAGCACGAAGGCAAGCTGATGCGCATCGTCGATGGCTTCAAGATCAAGCGGACGGAGTTCCTCGAAGCCTATCTCGGCAACGAGATGGACCCGAACTGGCTCAACAAGGTCCAGAAACTTCCCGCCAAGGGTTGGAAGGAGCTGGCCAAGCGCCGCGCCGGCGACGTGGCGGAGATTCGCGCCGAAATCCAGGCGATCTCGACCCAGGCCGGCCTGCCGATCTCCGAACTGCGCCGCATCGTCAAGACGGTGCAGGAAGGCGAGCGCGAGGCCACCCGCGCCAAGAAGGAGATGGTCGAGGCCAACCTCCGTCTCGTCATCTCGATCGCCAAGAAATACACCAACCGAGGCCTGCAATTCCTCGATCTCATCCAGGAAGGCAACATCGGCCTGATGAAGGCGGTCGACAAGTTCGAGTACCGCCGCGGCTACAAGTTCTCGACCTACGCCACGTGGTGGATCCGCCAGGCGATCACCCGCTCGATCGCCGACCAGGCGCGCACCATCCGCATTCCCGTCCACATGATCGAGACGATCAACAAGCTGGTGCGCACCTCGCGCCAGATGCTGCACGAGATCGGCCGCGAGCCGGCGCCGGAGGAACTCTCCGAAAAGCTCGGCATGCCGCTGGAGAAGGTGCGCAAGGTCCTCAAGATCGCCAAGGAACCGATCAGCCTCGAGACGCCGATCGGCGACGAGGAGGATTCCCATCTCGGCGATTTCATCGAGGACAAGAACGCCGTCATTCCGCTCGACGCCGCGATCCAGTCGAACCTGCGCGAGACCACCACGAAGGTGCTGGCGACGCTGACGGCGCGCGAGGAGCGCGTGCTGCGCATGCGCTTCGGTATCGGCATGAACACCGATCACACGCTGGAAGAGGTTGGCCAGCAATTCTCGGTCACCCGCGAGCGCATCCGCCAGATCGAGGCCAAGGCGCTGCGCAAGCTCAAGCACCCCAGCCGCAGCCGCCTGCTGCGCAGCTTCCTCGAACAGGGCTGACGCCGGGTCCGGCCAATACAGCCGACCGAAGGGCCGCCGATGAAAATCGCGCGACCCTTTTTTCGTCCGGCGCCGATTGTCGGCATGCAATGAATCCGCTGACTTCCGGCCCGCGTCGCGGCATCGTCGGACAACGGAAACCGCGACGCGCGCGATGGGCGTCGCACGGAGTGTCTTGCCAATGCTGACGATCTACGGAGTCTACCGCTCGCGCGCCTCGCGCAACATCTGGCTGGCCGACGAGCTCGGCGTGCCCTTCCGGCACGTGCCGGTGATCCAGCATTACCGCCAGTCGAGCGGCCCGGGCCTGCTCCACACGCGCTCGCCCGGGTTCCTGAAGATCAATCCCAACGGCCACGTGCCCTCGATCGAGGACGACGGCCTGGTGCTGCACGAATCGCTGGCGATCAACCTGTATCTGGCGAAAAAGCACGGCGGCCCGCCGGCACCGGCGACGGTCGTCGAGGACGGCCAGATGTCGATGTGGTCGCTGTGGGCGGCGACCGAGGTCGAAACGCTGGCACTCCAGGTGCTCTACAACAGGCTCGGCAACCCCAACGGTCCGAAGGACGAGGCCGTGGCGCGGGCCGTCGATCGAAGCCCTGCGCGCGCCCTTCGCCGTGCTCGACAAGGCGCTTGCCGCGAGCGGCTGGCTGGTCGGTGGCCGCTTCACCGTCGCGGACATCAACGTCGCGGAGGTCGTGCGCTACGCGATGGCCGCTCCCGATCTGTTCGAAGCCGCGCCGAACGTGAAGGCGTGGCTGGCCGCCTGCCAGGCGCGGCCGGCCTTCAAGGCCATGTGGGCCAAACGCGACGCCGAGCCGGCGTAGAGCCGGCTCGCTAGGCCGTCGCGACCAGCCGCGCGCGCACGTGCGGGATGTGTTCGCGGCCCCAGTAGAGATCGCCGTCGTCGAACAGGAAACTCGGCACGCCGAACACGCCGGCTGCCTCGGCCTCGCGCTGGACGCGGGCGAGCTCGGCGCGGCCTTCGCCGTCGAGAAACGCCGGGAAGCCCGCGGGATCGGCGCCGCAGTCGGCCAGCACCGCCATCAGCGCGTCGCGGTTCTCGATGTCGAGCTCGCGCTTCCAGAACGACTCGAAGACGCGGTCGTTCCAGGCGTGGAAGACATCGTGTTGCCTGGCGTAGAGCAGGCCGACATGGGCGAGCGTCGAATCGAAGATCTTGCGCGTGCCGCGGATCGTCAGGCCGCGCCGGTTCGCCTCGCGGCGGCAGTCCATGTAGCTGTACTTCACGCGCCGCCACTGGTGGGCGTTGCGGTTCTGCTCCAGCACCGAATGCGAATCGTCGACCTTGGCGCTGCCGAGATAGGCGGGGATGTCGAGCGTGTAGGGCAACCAGTCGAACGCCACGCCGGTCTCGCGTTCGAGGTCGCGGGCGAGATCCTTGGCGAGGTAGGCGTAGGGACTCTTGTAGTCGATGTAGAAGCGGACGGCGGGGCGCTGGGTCATGGCGGCGAGGCTACCATCGCGCGGGTCCGGCGCCTACTCCGCGGCGCGCGGCCGTTCGGCGTCGATGGGCGCCAGCGGCACGGCGGACCACGTCAGTTCGTCGGCGGTCAGCGACAGGAGGTCGACCAGGCGGCGGAGCGCGACGGAGAGGTCGACGGCGCTGTCGACGACGGCGACGGTTCCTTTCACGGGCGCCCCGTCGTGGTCCGTGAAGACCACGTTGTCCAGAACCGGATCGACGATGTGGGCGAGGAGGAACGGTCCGAGGCCGTCGTCGTCGTTCAACGCGAGCAGGCGGCCCCGCCATGCGGTCCGGGACGGCTCCGGCAGACGTTCGCACACGGCGTCCAGACGCAAAGACGTGTGAAGCACGTCCTTGCAGTCACGGCTCGGCCAGATCGTGGGAGGCCGGAGCCGGTCCAGGTCGATCAAGGTCATGGGACCACCCTCGTTACGCGGATGGCGATGATAGCACGCTCGCCGTCGTCGATCACGCCGTCGCGCGGTCCTCGCCACCGCGCCTCGTGACCAGCGCTGCCCGGGTCGGGAGGTACCCCGGTTGTGAACTCGAAACCCCGTTGGCCTTCCGGAAGCGGACCGACATATGCCTTCGCCGCGGGAAAGGGCGATTTGTAGATGTGATACCAGGTAGCGGAATCTCTGACTCTCGGGCCGTTCTCGAATCGGGTGAACGCTGATGCCACGCGAGACTGGCCGTGTGTCAATCTTTAGGCGACCTGGTATGACGCGGGGCGTATCCCCAAAGTATTCCCGACCGTCGTATCTCCGCGATCGTGTCCGGGGACGATTCGAGCCGATGACAGAGAGGTCCATCCATCCGAGATCCATCGATTGAACTCGCCGATCTCTACTCTACTATCCTACCCCTCGAACGAGGGCAAAGCGCCCGCCACCAGGGGCACGAAGCGGACCGGCATGATTTCCTCGCGGGTGTAGCCGTCTTCGGTCTTGACGATGCGCTCGACCGTCTGGTTGACCGGATCGGGACCGACCGGCACCAGCATGACGCCGCCCAGCGCCAGCTGGTCGATCAGGGCGAGCGGCATTTCGCCCGCCGCCGCGGTGACGATGATGCGGTCGAACGGCGCTTGCGGGGTCCAGCCCTTGGTGCCGTCGCCGACATGGAACACGACGTTGTGGATGCGCAGGTCGAGCAGGCGGCGCTCGGCCTCTTTCGAGAGCATCTTGAAACGCTCCACCGTGTAGAGGCGCCGGCACAGGCGCGAGAGGATCGCGGCCTGGTAGCCCGAGCCGGTGCCGATCTCCAGCACCTTCATGCGCTCGCCGACGTCGAGCGCCTGGGTCATGGCCGCAACCACCAGCGGCTGGCTGATGGTCTGCCCGTAGCCGATCGGCAAGGCCATGTTGTCGTAGGCGCGCTCCGCGAAGGTCGGCGGCACGAAAGTCTCGCGCGGCACCGCGGCCATCACGGCCAGCACCCTTTCGTCGAGAATGCCGGCGCGACGCAGGTCGCCGATCAGCCGCTGCTTGGCGGGACCGCTCACGGCGTCAACGCCTCGCGCAGGCGGCGGCGCAGGCTCTCGTGGGTAAGGTCCATGTGCAGGGGGGTGACCGAGATGGCGCCGCGGCCGATGGCGCCGACGTCGGTACCGTCGAGCGAACGCGGCTCCTCGGCCCGGTAGGTAATCCAGTAGTAGGGCGTGCCGCGTGGATCGAGCCGCTCCTCGACGTCGCCGCCGAAGCCGCGTTTGCCCTGGCGGGTGATCTCGAGGCCCGTCACGGAAGCCGACACGACGTCGGGAAAATTGACGTTGAGGAAGGTTTCCCGTGGCCACTCCACCGACAGGGCGCGGCGGATCGTGTCGGGACCGTGATGCACGGCCGTCGCCCATTTTACGGGGTGGCCCGCGACGTGGCACTGGCTGAGCGCGATCGAGCGGAGGCCGAGCATGCAGCCTTCCATGGCGCCCGCGATGGTGCCGGAATAGGTGACGTCGTCGGCCATGTTGGCGCCGCGGTTGACGCCCGACAGCAGCAACGTCGGAGGCTGTCCGCGCAGCAGGTGGCGGGTGCCGAACAACACGCAGTCGGTCGGCGTGCCCTCGATCGCCCATTTGCGCGGCGTGATCTCGCGTGCCCGCAACGGCCGCGACAGCGACAGCGAGTGACCCGCGCCGCTCTGGTTCATTTCGGGGGCGACCACCCAGACGTCGTCCGACAGGGCGCGCGCGATCTCGATCAGCGCCTCGAGGCCGGGCGCGTTGATGCCGTCGTCGTTCGTGACGAGGATGCGCGCGGTCGCTGGATCGAGCGGCGGCCAGGCCATCGCGATCAGACCCTGGCCGGCGGGCGCAGCGTGTCGAGGCCACCCATCCACGGCCGCAGGACGTCGGGAACGGTCACGGAGCCGTCCTCGTTCTGGTAGTTCTCCAACACCGCCACCAGCGTGCGGCCGACCGCGAGTCCCGAGCCGTTGAGCGTGTGCGGGAAGCGCGTACCCTTGCCTTCTTTCGGCCGGTAGCGCGCGTTCATCCGGCGGGCCTGGAAGTCGCCGCACACCGAGCAGCTGGAAATTTCGCGGAAAGCGTTCTGCGCCGGCAGCCAGACCTCGATGTCGTAGGTTCTGGTGGCCGAGAAGCCTATGTCGCCGGTGCACAGGGTCACGACCCGATGCGGCAGGTCGAGGCGCCGGAGCAATTCCTGGGCACAATCGGTCATGCGCTCGTGTTCGGCCGCGGACTGTTCGGGCGCCACGATCGACACCAGCTCGACCTTGGAAAACTGATGCATGCGGATCATGCCGCGGGTGTCCTTGCCGGCCGATCCCGCCTCGGAGCGGAAGCAGGGCGTCAACGCGGTGTAGCGCAGCGGCAGATCCTTCTCGTCGATCACGCTATCGTTGACCAGGTTGGTCAGCGGCACCTCGGCGGTCGGGATGAGCCAGAAATCCTCCTTGACGGGGGCCCGCGCCAGCGCCCGGTCGACCAGTTCGGGCAACGTGACGTCGCCCTTCGCGAAGGCGGCGCGGTCGGCGTCGGTGGCGTGGGTCAGGCCATCGCGCAGGAGCTCCTCGCGCGAGCGCGTGCGCGCGGCCATGAACTGGTCGTCGACGAATTTCGGCAGCTGGCCGGTGCCGAACATGGCGTTGTCGCGCACCAGCAGCGGCGGGTTGATCTCGGTGTAGCCGTTCTCGCCGGTCTGGAGATCGAGCATGAACTGCCCGAGTGCCCGCTCCAGGCGCGCCACCTGCCCCTTCAGGACGACGAAGCGGGTGCCGGACATGCGGGCGGCGGCGGCGAAGTCCATGCCGCCCAAGCCCTCGCCCAGAGCCACGTGGTCCCTGGGAGGAAACGGGAAATTGCGCGCCGATCCGAACTGGCGCGCCGCCACGGGGACGTTGTCGTGCTCGTCCTTGCCGTCGGGCGTGTCGGCGCCGGGCAAATTGGGAATTGCCGCCAGCAGCGAGTCGAGCTCGCCCGCGGCGTCGGCGGCGGCCTTCTCGGCGGCCTTTTGCGCGCCATCGAGGCCGGCTACCTCGGCGATCAGCGCGTCGGCGTTCTCGCCTTTGCCGCGGGCGGTGCCGACCTGCTTCGACAGCGCCTTGCGTTTCGCCTGGGTCTGTTCGCTCGCGGTGATGGCGGCGCGGCGGCGCGCGTCGATGGCCAGCAGTCCGGCCGACATCGCGGGCAAGCCGCGGCGCGCGAGCGCGGCGTCGAAAGCGGCGGGATTGTCGCGGATCAGTCGGATGTCATGCATGGCGCGATACCGGAAGAGCGGAGAAGCCGAAAACAGACGACGTCGGAGGTCACGAGGTCGATGGTGCTTCGCCGGGTGACGTCACGGCCTTTTCCGACGCGTCCGCTTCGGCCTTTTCGCGGGCGGCCTTGCGGCGCTCGATAACGCGGCCGATCAGGATCGAGACCTCGTAGAGTCCGATCAGGGGTACCGCCAGCGCTACCTGGCTGGCGACGTCGGGCGGCGTCAGGACGGCGGCGACGACGAAGGACCCGACGATGGCGTAGCGGCGCTTGGCAGCCAGGGCCGCCGTAGACACCATGCCGACGCGCACCAGCAGGGTGAGCAACACCGGCAGTTCGAAAGAGAAGCCGAACGCGAAGGTCAGCTGCAGCACGCGGCTGACGTATTCGTTCATCTTGGCGTCGATGTTGACGCCCTCGGGCACGTAGCGCGCCAGCACTTCCCACAACAACGGCATCAGCATGTAGCCAATCATCGCGCCGATATAGAAATTGATCGGCGTCGCCACGAGGAACGGGAAGAACGCCGCCTTTTCCTTCTTGTAGAGGCCCGGCGCCACGAACATCCAGAGCTGGCCGGCAATCCACGGGAAGCCCACGAGGATGGCAATGAAGGCCGCCAGCTTGACGCGCGACATGAAGCCTTCGAGCAGATCGGTGACGATCATCGGCCGCTTGGTGACGGCCTCCAGCGGCGCGGCGAGCAGCTTGAAGACGGGCTCGGAGAAATAGAAGGCGACGACGAACACGATCAGGAACCCGATCAGCGCCTTGACGAGGCGCTGGCGCAGCTCGATCAGGTGATCGAGCAGGGGCATCGGCTTGTCGTCTTCGGGTCCGTCTATGGGCATTGGGCTGATTTCCGCTGGGCGCCCCGGTTATGCCGCCAAAGCGGAGGCGATGCCATGGCGGATTTGGTCGCGTCGGGCGACGCGAACGCGGAGGCTATCCGACCGCTGCCTTGGGCAACGGCGCCGACGCGATGTCCGTGGCGGCCGGCTGGGCCACGACCGCCGGAGCCGCCGCGATCGCCGCGTCGGCCACCACCGACGGTGGGGCCATGTCGGCGGCCGCGAGCGGCACGTCGCTCGACGACGGGGCCGCCAGTTCGGCGACGTCCAGTGCCGGTGCCGGCACGGCGGCGCTCGTGGCGTCGTCGATGAGCGACTTGGCCTTGTCCATCTCGGCCTGCGCCTCGGCGGCGCCGGCGTCCATCTCGGCCTTGATCTGGCCCAGCGGATTGAGGCCCTGGACGTCGAGAATGGCGTTGGGATCGACGGTCTTCTTCAGATCCTCGACGTCGGCTTGCCGCACCATGTCGTCGACATGGCCACGGAACTCGCTGGCGAGACCACGCGCGGTCGCCACCCATTTGCCGACGGTACGCAACATCCCCGGCAGCTCTTTCGGGCCGATGAAGATCAGCGCCACGGCGGCGATCAGCAGCAGTTCGGGTCCGTCGATGCCTAGCATGGGAAACGTCCGGGGAGGTCGGCCAGCGGCGCCGGGCGCCGGGTCAGACCTTGGCGTCCGTCTTCGGGGCAGTCGCGGTCGCGGCAGCCGCCGCAGGCGTGACGCCCTCGCCGATCGTGCGCGCGGTGTCGCCGGGAGCCGTGGCGCCCGGAGCGGTGGCGGGCTTGGGTTCGCCGTCGCCCGAAACGCCCTTCTTGAAGGCGCTCAGGCCCTTGCCGAAGTCGCCCATCAGCTGCGAAATCTTGCCGCGACCGCCGAACATCAGCAGCACGATCGCCAGCACGACAAGCCAGTGCCAGAGGCTGAAGCTACCCATCGCTTGTCTCCCGAAGTCATGGCGGACGCGCGGCCCGCAGAATTGTTCCGCCTTATGGCATTTCCGCCCCCGCCGCTGCAACACGAGCGCGACCGGGCCGATCACGTCTATGTAGGGCGTTGGCTGGAAATGTCGACCACCCCGCCGGAAAGTCAGCCGGCGACCGGAAACACGAACGCCTGGCGGGGGTCGAGGGCGACTTCCAGCCCGGTGCCCTCGGGCGGCAGGAACTGGCCCGCGACGCGGACGTGCCAGTGGCTGTGGGCTTCCTCGCCACCGGTGCCGCCCATGCCCTGGTGGCGGTGGGTGGGATCGGTGTTGAGACAGACATGCACCCAGCTGGTGCGCCCGAGCAGGCGCGACGCCAACACGTGGGCGGGCACGGCGCCCTGGACGGGCCCACCCGGTACCCGGGGCGCCATGCCGGCGACCTGAAGTGCCTCGGGCCGGATCAGCACGTGGACGGCGGTACCCTCGGCGATGTCGGGGGCCGCGACGGCACCGAAGGGCGTGACGACGCGGCCCTCGCGCACCGTGCCGTCGATCCGGTTCACCTCGCCCATGAATTCGGCCACGAATTCGCTGGCGGGCCGCGTGTAGACCTCGCTCGGGGTGCCGATCTGCTCGATCCGCCCGTCGCGCATGACGGCGATCCGGTCGGCCATGAACATCGCTTCCTCCGGATCGTGGGTGACCACGATGGCGGTGATGGCGTCGGCCTTGAGCAGATGCAGCGCTTCGTCGCGAATGGCGCCGCGCAGGCGGGTATCGAGCCCCGAGAAGGGTTCGTCCATCAGCAGCACCGCGGGCGCGGGCGCCAGCGCGCGGGCAAGCGCGATGCGTTGTTGCTGGCCGCCGGAGAGCTGGTGCGGCCAGGCGCTGGCGTAGCCATCCATGTGGACTCGGGAGAGCAACGTGGCGACCCGTTTGGCGCGTTCGGCGGCGGGCCGGCGCGACAGGCCGAAGCCGATATTGGCCGCGATATCCATGTGCGGAAACAAGGCGATGTCCTGGAACACCAGCCCGACGCCGCGCTTCTCCGGCGGTGTCTCGCGACCGGGTTCGGCGATCGCCACGCCGCCGATGTCGATGCGGCCGCGTTGCAGCGGTTCGAGCCCCGCCAGCAGACGCAGGATCGTGGTCTTGCCGCAGCCCGAGGGACCCAGCAGGCAGACGACCTCGCCGGCCGACGCCGACAGCGACACGCCCCGCACCACGGGGCGTGTGTCGTAGGCATGATGGATGTCGGCGAGCGCGAGCCCGGCGCCTGGGGAAGCCATGCCGGCGTTCATAGCGGGCCGGCCGGCAGGTTGGAAGGACGGCGCGATGGCCGTCCGCTCAGAACAGGATGTCGGCCGTCGTCAGCGCGTTC
Source organism: Caenispirillum bisanense (assembly GCA_945878895.1). Lineage (GTDB taxonomy): Bacteria > Pseudomonadota > Alphaproteobacteria > Reyranellales > Reyranellaceae > CAMDVZ01. The sequence goes on from CAMDVZ010000119.1 coordinate 11,359, forward strand.
AGTCCGATGAAGGCGACGGCGAGGTCGGTGGCGCCGTTGAAGACGCCCGGCGTGACCTCCACGAACAGCTTCGTGGCGGCTCCGCTCGAAACGATCTGGACGTGCGCGGCATCGGTCGCGAAGGCCCGCAAGTCGACCTTGTCGACGCCGGCCACGAAGTCGGCGACCGTGTCGTAGCCGGTTGTGGTATTGGAATCGCCGCACGCCGCGTAGACGAACGTGTCGGCGCCCGTGCCGCCGTAAAGCTGGTCGGCGCCGACGCCGCCGGTCAGGATATTGTCGAGGTTGTCGCCGACCAGCACGTCGTTGCCGGACCCGCCGGTCAGGTTCTCGATCGAATT
>CAMDVZ010000120.1 GCA_945878895.1 Caenispirillum bisanense
TCGAGCGCGCCGTCGCCTTGTCGCTGGCCGGCGAGGTCGCGGGGCTGGTCACCAATCCGATCCAGAAGAAAACCTTGCAGCAGGCCGGCTTTCGTCATCCCGGCCACACCGAATTCATCGCCGAACTGTGCGGCGCCGATGGTCGTCCCGCCGAGGTCGCGATGTTGCTGGCGGGCGCGGGCCTGCGGGTCGTGCCGGTCACGATCCATCTCGCGTTGCGGCGCGCCATCGAGGTTCTGGACACCGCCATTATCGTGCGGGCCGGCAAGATTGCCGCCGACGCGCTGCGGCGCGATTTCGGCATCGTCGATCCGCGGCTTGCCGTCGCCGGCCTCAATCCGCACGCCGGCGAAGGCGGCACGATGGGCGAGGAGGACGAGTCGATCGTGGCACCCGCGGTGGCGCTGCTGCGCGACGCGGGGATCGACGCGCGCGGTCCCTTGCCGCCCGACACCATGTTCCACGCCCAGGCGCGCGCCACCTACGATCTGGCGCTCTGCATGTATCACGACCAGGCCCTGATCCCGCTCAAGACCATCGATTTCGCCGGTGGCGTCAACGTCACCATAGGATTACCCATCGTGCGCACCTCGCCCGACCACGGTACCGCCCTCGACATCGCCGGCAGGGGCGTCGCCGACACCACCAGCTTTCTCGCCGCCCTCGATCTCGCGGGCGCCATGGCCGAGCGGCGCGCCGTCCGCGTGACGACGTGAGCGAGGATCCGGTCGACGCCCTGCCGCCGCTGCGCGATGTCATCGCCCGTTACGAACTGGGTGCGCGCCGCGCGCTGGGCCAGCACTTCCTGCTCGACTACAACCTGACCGACCGGATCGCCCGCGCCGCCGGCGACCTGAGTATCGGCAGCACCATCGAGATCGGCCCCGGCCCCGGCGGCCTGACGCGGTCCCTGCTGCGGGCCGGCGCCGGCGCGGTGTTCGCCATCGAACGCGACCCCCGTGCCACCGCGGCATTGGCCGACCTGGTCGTCGCCTCGCGCGGACGACTCCGGGTGATCGACGCCGACGCCCTGTCGGTCGATCTGCGCGACCTCTGCCCGGCGCCGCGCCGGATCGTGGCCAACCTGCCCTACAATATCTCGACGCCGCTGCTGATCCGCTGGTTGCGCCAGGCCGACGCCTTCGAGTCCATGACCCTGATGTTCCAGAAGGAAGTGGTCGACCGCATGGTGGCGGAGCCGCGGACCAAGGCCTATGGTCGCCTGTCGGTGATGTGCCAGCATTTCGCCACCGTGCGGCCGCTGTTCGACATCGGCCCCTCGGCGTTCGTGCCGCCGCCGAAAGTTATCTCAACGGTCGTGCAATTAATTCCGCGCCAGGTCGCCGACCCGGTGCCCTTCGCGGCGCTGGAGGCGGTCGCGGCCGCGGCGTTCGGCCAGCGCCGCAAGATGCTGCGCGGCAGCCTGAAGGCAGCCTTCGCGGATCCTCTACCGGTGCTGGCAGCGCTGGATATCCCCGAAACCGCGCGCGCCGAGGAGCTCCCGGTCGCCACCTTCGTGGCCTTGGCGCGGATTCGGACGAGCCAGAATCCGACGGTTTATCAAGGTGTTGTCCAGGAAAACACGACGGCACCCGAAGCGGACTTGTAAAATGAGCAAATACTCATTACAATGCTTCCAGTATGCTCTTTGGAGGTAATCGATGCGCTGGTTCCGCGCCCTGGCTTTCAACCTGTTCTACTGGACCTTCACCTTGCTGGTGGTTCTGCTCTGCCTCGTCCTGCTGCTGGTGCCCTCGCGCTCGATCCTGCGCACGGTCGTCAATCGCTGGGCCCGCTTCGTCGTCTGGGGCATGCGGGTGGTCGGCGGCATGCGGATCGACGTGCTCAGCCGCGAATACATTCCCTCCCCCGGCCCCGCCCTCGTCGCCAGCAAGCACCAGAGCGAATGCGACGGCGTGCTGATGGCCTCGCTGATCCCGGGCATCGCGTTCGTGGCCATGAAGGAGCTGTTTTCCTGGCCGCTGCTCGGGCCGATCCTCTACCGGCTCGAAATGGTCCGGGTCGACACCTGCGGCGGCGACCGGGAGCGGCGCAACCTCGCCCATTTCTGCCGCCGCGCCTACGATTCCGGTCGTGTCATCACGATCTACCCCGAAGGCCACCTGATGCCGATCGGCCAGAAAGAACGCTATCGCACCGGCATCTACTACCTCTCGCGCGACCTGAATCTCCCCGTTACCCCCGTCGCGCTCGACGTTGGCCTGCTGTGGACGCGCTGGTCGTTCTGGAAGCGGCCGGGCAGCGCCGCGATCCAGTTCCTGCCACCGATCCCGGTCGGGCTCGACAAGGACGCTTTCATGGCGCGGCTGGAGGACGATATCGAACGCGCCACCGCCGCCCTCGTGGCGCGCGACAATGGCCGGCCGTTCGAGCTCGCCCGCTATGTCCGGCGCTCGCCCGACCGCTACGCCAAGGACGAGGCCGACACGCCCGCGGCGGCGTGACCATGCGAAGAAAAGGGTCTTTACAGGTTTGCCCGGATTCATAGAATAGCGGCACAAGACAATCGGCAGAACTCGCGGGGCCCTCCCTCTCGAACCCGCAGGAAGCGTGAGGTTTCACATGCTTCTCGTGCGTCAATTGTCGCGTCTCATCGGCGCCGGAGCCGTGACGTTGATCGATGCCGACGGCGACGTTCACCGCATCGAGGGAACCGCCGAGGGTCCCGACGTCACGGTTCGCCTGCACGATCGGGGCCTGCACTGGCGCTTGCTGCTCGAACCGCGGCTTGCCTACGGCGAGGCCTGGGTCGATGGCACGCTCACCATCGACGGCGGACGCCTGTACGATTTTCTGGAGTTGCTGGGTCGGAACATGGCCGCGTTCGAGGCCACGCCCGTCGCGCGCGCCGGCTTCGCGCTGGACCGGTTGTCGCGCCGCATCCGGCAGTTCAACCCGATCCATCGTTCCCGCCGCAACGTCGCGCACCACTACGATCTGAGCGGCGCTCTCTACGAGCTGTTCCTCGACAGGGATTCGCAATACTCCTGCGCCTACTTCCAGTCGCCCGACGCCTCGCTCGACGACGCCCAGATGGCGAAGAAGCGCCATGTCGCGGTCAAACTGCTGCCCCGCCCCGGCCAGCGCGTGCTCGACATCGGTAGCGGCTGGGGCGGCATGGCGCTGCATCTGGCGCGCGAATACGGCGTCGACGTCACCGGAATCACGCTGTCGACCGAGCAGCACGGTGTCGCCAGCCTCCGTGCCGCGGACGCCGGCCTCGCGGACCACGTCCGCTTCGCGCTGCGCGACTACCGCCACGAGACCGGTGTCTACGACCGGATCGTGTCGGCGGGCATGTTCGAGCATGTCGGCGCCACGCACTACGACGCCTTCTTCCGCAAGGTTCGCGGGCTGCTGGCCGACGACGGCGTCATGCTGTTGCATGCGATTGGCCGGATGGAACCGCCCGGCGACACCAATCCTTGGATACGGAAATACATCTTCCCCGGTGGCTACACGCCGGCGCTGTCGGAAGTATTGGCCGCGATCGAACGCCAGGGTCTGTGGGTCACGGATGTCGAAATCCTGCGCCTGCACTACGCCGAGACGTTGCGCCACTGGCGCCGGCGCTTCGACGTCAACCGGGACCGGGTCAAGGCACTCGCCGGTTTCGACGAGCGATTCTGCCGGATGTGGGAATTCTATCTGGCCAGCTGCGAGATGAGTTTCCGGCACATGGGACAGATGGTGTTCCAGCTCCAGCTGGCCAAACGCATCGACGCCGTGCCCGTCACGCGCGACTACATGGTCGACGAGGAACGGCGGAACCGGCCACGCATGCGGGTCGCGGCCGAATAGCCGTCCGGCAACCGGCGAATACCCCCACGTTGCACAGAACAAACCGGCGACAGAAATAATTTCGCCGCCGGGTCCGATTCGCATGGTGCGGCGCCGGCCGCGCGGCGGTAGCAGACACCATGGATGGCGTCACCCCCCCGACTTCACCGGCGACCGGCGGCGACGAGACGCGCTTCCGCGAGCCGCCGCACAATTTCGAGGCCGAACAGGCGCTGCTCGGCGCCGTCCTCGTCAACAATCTCGCCTACAACAGGATATCGGACTTCCTGCGGCCCGAGCACTTCGCCGATCCGCTGCATGGCCGCATCTTCGAGGCCATGGCGCGCCTGATCGAGCGCAACCAGGTCGTCTCGCCGGTCACGCTGAAGGTTTACTTCGAGACCGACGAAACGCTGACTCGCCAAGGCGGCGTCGCCTACATCGTGAAGCTCGCCGCGGCCGCCGTCAGCATCATCGACGTGACCGACTACGGACGGCAAATCCACGATCTGCACCTCAGGCGCCAGCTGATCGATCTGGGCGAGACCGTCGTCGTCAACGCCTACAAGAACGAGGTCGACGAGCCGGCCACCAGCCAGATCGAGATGACCGAGAAGAGGCTCTACGATCTCGCCAGCACCGGCCAGATCGAGGGCGGCTTCCGGCCCTTCAAGGCGGCGCTGACCGAGGCCATCGTGGCGGCCGAATCGGCCTACAAGCGCGACGGTGGCCTGACCGGCGTCGCTTCGGGCCTGAACGCGCTCGACCAGCTGATGGGCGGCATGCACCGCTCCGATCTGATCATCCTCGCGGGCCGTCCCTCGATGGGAAAGACCGCGCTCGCCACCAACATCGCCTTCCACGCCGCCCGCCACTATCGCGAGGAATTCGACGAGAACCGCAAGGCCAAGGCCGTCGACGGCGCCGTGGTCGGCTTCTTCTCGCTCGAAATGTCGGCCGAACAGCTCGCCACGCGCATTCTCTCGGAACAGGCCGGCGTCGGCTCCGAGAAAATCCGTCGCGGCGAGATGAACGCGCACGATTTCGACTCCGTGCTGGCGCGCAGCCGCGAGCTCGAATCGGTGCCGATGTTCATCGACGACACGCCGGGCCTGACCGTCCAGGCGCTGCGCACCCGCGCCCGCCGCCTCAAGCGCCAGCATCATCTGGGTCTGCTGGTGGTCGACTACCTCCAGCTTCTCCAGGGATCGAGCCGCAACCGCGACGCCAACCGGGTGCAGGAAATCTCCGAGATCACGCGTGGCCTCAAGACGCTGGCAAAGGAGCTCGACGTCCCCGTCATCGCGCTCTCGCAGCTCAGCCGCGCCGTCGAGCAGCGCGAGGACAAACGGCCCCAGCTGTCGGATCTGCGCGAATCGGGCTCGATCGAGCAGGACGCCGACGTCGTGATGTTCGTCTACCGCGAGGAATATTACCTCACGCGCGGCGAGCCCAGCCGTCGCCCCGACGAGAGCGAGGAGCGCTTCAACGAGCGCCACGACCAGTGGAAGCAGCGCTGCGAACAGGCCTACGGCAAGGCCGAGGTGATCGTCGCCAAACAGCGCCACGGCCCCACCGGCATCGTGCGCCTGAAATTCGACGGCCACATCACCCGCTTCGACAACCTCGCGGCGGAAGACAGCTACGGCAGCAGCGACTACTGAGAATCGGGCTGCGCCGGATCAAGATATTGATATGGCGGCGCAAGTGACCCATACATCCGCGATGGACTTGTCCCCCGCAGCCCGTCGTGCCGGCGCGATCCTGCATATCGACCTAGATGCCGTCGCGGCCAACTGGCACGCGTTGCGGGACCGCGCGCGCGCGGGTGGCCGGTCAGTCGACAGTGCCGCGGTGCTCAAGGCCGACGCATATGGTCTCGGTGCCGTCGAGGTCGGCCGCCGGCTGTGGGCGGAGGGTTGCAAATTCTTCTTCGTCGCCCACGTCGACGAAGGCATCGCGCTGCGCGCCGCGTTGCCCGAGGCGTGGGTTTGCGTCCTCAACGGCATGCCGCCCGGCGCCGAGGCCGACATGATCGCGCACCGGCTGGTGCCGGCGCTCAACGATCTCGGTCAGGTCTCGGCCTGGCGCGGATGTGCCCAGCGGCAGTCACAGCCGCTCGATGCGGTCGTGCATCTCGACACCGGCATGAACCGGCTCGGATTCGGCGAGGAAGAAGCGTCGCTGCTCGCGACCGACCGGATGCGCCTGCGCGGCCTGCGCCTGTCGCTGCTGATGAGCCACCTCGTCTCCTCGGAAAAGCCCGCCGATCCGTTGAACCGGCAACAGCTCGATCGCTTCCGCGCCTTCGTCGAGCGCATGCCCGGCGCGCCGGTCTCGCTCGCCAACTCCTCGGGCATCTTCCTCGGCGCCGACTATCATTTCGACCTGCTGCGGCCGGGTGCGGCCCTGTTCGGCATCAACCCGACGCCCGACGCGCCCAATCCGATGCGGCCCGTCGTGACCTTGATGGCGCGTGTGGTCCAGGTCCGGCGAATTGAAGCCATGGCCGGGGTTGGCTATAATCACGACTGGCGGTCGGCGCGTCCCACGCGCGTGGCCGTTCTCGCCGTTGGCTATGCCGACGGCTATCTGCGGGCGCTCTCCAATCGTGGCGAGGTGACCGTCGCGGGGCACAGGGCGAAGGTCATCGGGCGCGTATCCATGGATTTGCTGACGATCGACGCGACCGACCTGCCCGAGGAGCTGACGACGCCCGGCAACCATGTCGACCTGATCGGCCCCGACCTGCCGGTCGACGCGGTGGCCGAGCTTGCCCGCACCAACGGCTACGAGATCCTGACGTCGCTGGGTGCCCGCTATCATCGTGTCTACGCGGGAGCCGTGGCGTGACGATTCCGCTGGTCACCGTCCTTGGCCGCATGACGCTGGCGTTCCTCGGCATGACCGGGTCGATCGCGATGTTCGCCGGTCGCGCCATTTCCCATTGCGTGCGACCGCCCTTCTATCGGACCCAGATCCTGCGCCAGATGCTGGAGATCGGCTATTACTCCCTGCCCGTGGTCGGGCTGACCGCGATCTTCACCGGCATGGTGCTGGCGCTGCAAAGCTATACCGGCTTCGCCCGCTTCTCGGCCGAAAGCGCCATTCCCAACGTCGTCGTCGTTTCGCTGACGCGCGAACTGGGGCCGGTGCTGGCCGGCCTGATGGTGGCGGGCCGGGTGGGTGCGGCGATGGCGGCCGAACTCGGCACCATGCGCGTGACCGAACAGATCGACGCGCTGACGACGCTCTCGACCGAGCCGTTCAAGTACCTCGTGGCGCCGCGCCTAATCGCCGCCGTCCTGACCTTGCCGCTGCTGGTGATGGTGGCCGACGCCATCGGCATCCTCGGCGGCTATCTGGTGGGCGTCTACAAGCTTGGCTTCAACGAGCAGACCTATCTGCGCAACACCGTCGATTTCCTCCAGGTCCAGGACGTCGTCTCGGGCCTGGTGAAGGCGGCGGTGTTCGGTTTCATCATCGCGCTGATGGGCTGCTACCACGGCTACAACTCGCGCGGCGGCGCGCAAGGCGTCGGTGCCGCGACCACCAACGCGGTGGTTTCCGCCTCGATGCTGATGCTGGTGTCGAACTACTTCATCACCGAGCTGTTCTTCGCCCGCTGATCCCGATGAACGCCGCCCCCGCCAGTGCACCCCGCATCCGCGTTCGCGGCCTGCGCAAGGCATTCGGCCCCAAGAAGGTGCTCGACGGCATCGATCTCGACGTGGCACCGGGCGAATCGCTGGTCGTGATCGGCGGTTCGGGCAGCGGCAAGTCGGTGCTGCTGAAATGCATCCTGGGCCTGCTGCCGCCCGATTCCGGCTCGATCCTGATCGATGGCGAGGAAACCACCCGCTTGTCGGGTGGCGAGCGCGCCAAGGTGATGCGCAAGTTCGGCATGCTGTTCCAGGGCGGCGCGCTGTTTGATTCGCTGAAGGTCTGGGAGAATGTCGCGTTCGGGCCAATTCAGGCCGACGGCATGCCCACGCACGAGGCCAAGGAAGTCGCGCTGACCAAACTGGAAGCGGTCGGCCTGACGCCGGAGGTCGGCGAACTGAAGCCGGCCGAACTGTCGGGCGGCATGCAGAAGCGCGTGTCGCTGGCGCGCGCCATCGCGCGCCAACCCGCCATCATCTTCTTCGACGAGCCCACCACCGGCCTCGATCCGATCATGGCCGACGTCATCAACGACCTGATCGTGAAGTGCGTGAAGGATCTCGGGGCCTCCACGATCTCGATCACCCACGACATGGCCAGCGCCCGCAAGATCGGCGACCGGCTGGCGATGCTCTACCAGGGCAAGCTGATCTGGCAGGGCGCCGTCGCCGACCTCGATACCTCCGGCAACGCCTTCGTCGACCAGTTCATCCACGGCCGCGCCGAGGGCCCGATCACGATGGCCGTGCGGAAGTAGCCGCCTACTTCAGCGTCGCGCAGTGCGGTTGCAGGCGCGGTCGCAGGCTGTCGGTGAAGAGGGCGATCCGCCGCGTGTGGTTGTCGCTGTCGGTGCCGACCTCGGCCAGAAATTTCACCAGCGCGGCCGGCGCTGGCCGCCGCGGAGGGCCGCCTTGCGAGAACGGCCCACCGGGTGTCGGCAAATCGCGGTGGGCGTTCTGCATGAGCTCGGCAAGATCGACCAGTTCCGTCTGCACCGGATGATCGCTCCAGGCTTCCACCGCCGCGCGGGTCGCGGCGGGCATCGACTGGAACAGCGCCACGCCAATGTCCTCCCAGCGGTCGGTCAGTCCCTTGCTGAGCGTTGTCATCGATAGCTGGCGCTCCGTGCCCGGAAGCTCGCCGATCGGCCGGCTCGTCTCCTCGACAAACCTGTCGCCGAGACGAGGTTCAACGCCGTTGGCCGCGGCCCTGAAGGAATCAGTCAGTCGGGCGGCGTCAAGCAGTTCGCGCGACCATCCCAGCCATGCGAGGTTCAGTTTGCCGGTGTTGACGTCCTCCGACAGCGACGGGAGGTCTTCGAACCCCTCAAGGACCTGCGCCAGATTCTTGCCGAGCTTCGCGGCCGGCGAACGCATGTAGGCGAGCCAGCTTTCCCGTTTCGCCTGGTCCCACGACCGCCAGAGATACAGCAGCCCGGCCTGCATTCCGTCCCTCAGATGACCGTTGGCGCGGATGTCAGCCTCGAACACTTCCGCCATATGGCGGGCGCTGTCGCGGACGATGGCAACGTAGTGCGGGCGCAGCCACCGTTCGATGCCGCGCCCGTCCACGCGGGCGCAGCGAAGCATAACGAACGCACGCCCGGTGTATTCCTCCGCCTGCACGAGCCGTACGATCGAGTCATGGATTTTCCGTCCTGGATCGCTGTCACGGACCCACGTCACGATCTCGCGCTCCTCGGGCGTCAGATCGACCCGCGCCTGCGCCGACGGCGCCAGCCCAACCAGCCCAATCAACAACGCCGCCAAAACCGTCCTGAATCCCGCCATGACACGCTCCCATCGCGCCTGAAATACCAATGGTTGCACACATCATATCATATTCTTTTACTTCCGCCAGAGGGTGTGGATGACTCGCGCAGGCGATCACTCGTCCGCTCCCTCCCGCGTGCCGATTTCGACTAGACTGGCGCCATGGCCAAATCCCTCCGTTCCTTCACCTGCCAGTCCTGCGGCGCCGTCCATTCCAAGTGGGCGGGCAAGTGCGAATCCTGCTCGGCATGGAACAGCATCGTCGAGGAAGCGCCGGCCGCGTCCTCGGGCAGCCCGCTGGCGCGCATCGGCGGCGGCAAGGGACGCCGCATCGAGTTCACCGGCCTGACCGGCACGTCGGCGCAACCTTCGCGCTGGACCACGGGGATCGGCGAGTTCGATCGGGTGTGCGGCGGCGGTCTGGTGCCGGGCTCGGCGCTGCTGATCGGCGGCGATCCCGGCATCGGCAAATCGACCCTGCTGCTCCAGGCCGCCGCGGCCTTGGCGCGCGGCGGCGTGCCGTGCGCCTACATCTCGGGCGAAGAAGCCATCGACCAGGTCCGCCTGCGCGCCGCACGTCTGGGTCTGGCCGACGCGCCGGTGCAGCTGGCGACCGCGACGGCGGTGCGCGACATCGTGGCGACGCTGGAATCGCGCGACGGTCCCGCCGTCGCCGTGATCGATTCGATCCAGACCATGCACGTCGATGGTATCGACAGCAGCCCCGGCACCGTCAGCCAGGTGCGCTCCTCCGCCCAGGCCCTGATCGAACTGGCCAAACGGCGCGACGTGACGGTGCTGCTGGTCGGCCACGTCACCAAGGAAGGCGCCATTGCGGGTCCCCGGGTGCTCGAACACATGGTCGACACGGTGCTCTATTTCGAGGGCGAGCGCGGCCACCAGTTCCGTATCCTGCGCGCCGTGAAGAACCGGTTCGGGCCGACCGACGAGATCGGCGTGTTCGAGATGTCCGACCGCGGGCTCGCCGACGTCAGCAACCCGTCGGCCCTGTTTCTCGCCGAACGGCGCGGCTCGGTCAGCGGCGCCTGCGTGTTCGCCGGCATCGAGGGCACGCGGCCCCTGCTGGTCGAGATCCAGGCACTGGTGGCTCCATCGTCCTTCGCGACGCCCCGCCACGCCGTGGTCGGCTGGGACTCGGGGCGGCTGGCAATGGTGCTGGCGGTGCTGGAAGCGCGCTGCGGCGTCGTGACCGGACCCAACGACGTCTATCTCAACGTGGCGGGTGGCCTGCGCATCGCCGAGCCGGCGGCCGATCTCGCCGTCGCCGCCGCCCTGCTGTCTTCGCTGGCCGACGAGCCGGTACCGGCCGACATGGCGGTGTTCGGCGAGATCGGGCTCGGCGGCGAGGTACGCGCCGTCAGCCAGCGCGACGCGCGCCTGAAGGAGGCGGCCAAGCTCGGTTTCGGCAGCGTCCTGGCGCCGCCTGCCGCCCGGTCCGCCAGCGGCCGGAACCCGGAAGGCATCCGGGTCGAGGAGATCGGCCATCTTTCGGACCTTGTCGCGCGCTTCCTGCCGGGCGACAAACCACCACGCCGGGAAGCCGGCGGCCGCGAGGGACGGCAGCGCCCGGGCGGCCCTCCGCGCCGGCCTGCGAGCGAGGATTGACGAGGGCATGGACACGCTGGGACTAACTCTGGCCGACATCGGCGCCATCGGCGTGCTCGTCTTCGGCGGCATCATGGGCCTGTCGAGCGGCCTCGTGCATTCCATCCTGTTCATCGGTTCGTGGGCGGGGGCCGCCGTCATCGCGTGGCAGGCCACGCCCTATCTCAAGCCGGAGGTCGAGAAATACGTCGCCTCGCCGCAGATCGCGTTTTTCGCGACCCTGCTGACGGTTTTCGTGGTCGCGCTGATCCTGCTCACCCCGTTCGCCAGCGAGATCGGCAAGATGGTGCGGGCCAGCAAGCTGCGCCTGCCCGACCGCATCCTTGGGCTCGGCTTCGGTGCCGGCTGCGGCCTGCTGGTGCTGTCGAGCGCGTGGCTGCTCTACACCTACATCGTCGCCAAACCCAACCAGCCGCCACCGGCGATCGTGGGCGAGGCGCGGCTGTTCCCGCTGGTCCAGGAAGGCGCCAACCTGATCGAGCCCCGCCTGCCGGAGTCGTTCCGCACCCGCGCCAAGGCGGCAGGCCGGCCAGCCGAGACACCCGCGGCACCGGGCACCCCGCCGCTGGATGCGGTGCCTCCCGCTCCGACGACGGCTCCGCTCCCGACGATGCCGAATCCGGGTGGCGGCAAGCAGCCATAGGGGTATAACG
>CAMDVZ010000121.1 GCA_945878895.1 Caenispirillum bisanense
GCCCGTGTCAAGCGCGAGGGCCGACGTCAAGGTCGCGTCATTGCCGCCCGTCACCTTGGCGCCCAGCGCGATCGTGCCCGTCGTCGCCGTCAGCGTCGCCGAGCCCGCCGTCGCCGTCACGTCGCCGCTCGTCGTCACGTCGATCGCCGCCAGCAACGATAGGTTGTTCGCCGCCGAAGCGCCGCCGAGGCCCAGCGTCACGCTGTTCGTCGTCGACTGCAGCGTCACCGAACCGGCCGTCGCCGTGATCAGGTTCGCGCCGGTGTTCAGCGCCAAGGCCGAGGTCAGCGCCGCGTCCGTCCCCGCCGTCACGTTGCCGCCCAGCGTGATCGTCCCCGTCGTGGCCGTTAACGTGGCGCTGGAACCGGCGACGACGTCGGCGCCGGTCGTCACGTTGCCCGTCGCCGAAACGAGCGAGGCGCTGGTCGCGGCCGTCAGGAGAGCCGTGGTCGTCACGTGGCCGGTGTCGGCGTTCAGGGCCACGCCGCCGACCGTCGAGGTCAACGTGCCCACCGTGATCGCGCCCGGACCACTTATCGCCACGGTTCCAGCCGAAACCGCCGCCCCACTCAGATTGACTCCGCCGCTTTGCCCGGCGACCGTCAGCGTGCCCGCCAGCGTTATCGTCCCCGTCGTGGTGTTGGTGATCGCGCCGCCAGTGCCGGCGTTCAGCGTCAGATTGCCGCCCAAGGTGGTGACAATGGATTTGTCGATCGTGATGTTCTTCGAAGCCGTCAACGTTAGCGTCGCATTGCCAGCCCACGCGATATTCGCATCGACGCTGATATTGCCGCCCTGAGAGTTAGAGCCGCTCGACGCCGTCTGGACGACGACACTCGTGCCGGCCGCCAGCTGAGTCGTCAGCGTGTCGGCACCGACTGTCGCCATGTCGTCTAAGGTGGTGACGGTGCCGGGGTTGACGGTGACGTTCGAACCTACGTTTCCGCTGATGATGCTGAGATCGTTCGGATCGAGCAGCCAGACGCCGCCGCGGCCCAGCGGCGAACTCGCGTTGGCAACGGCGCCTTGCGTCACCGTCAGCAGCAGTTTGCCCGACGTCTCGATGAAACCGCCGTCGCCGCCCTGGGCGCCACCCTTTGCGTAGATGGAACCGCCGAACACGGTCGTGTTGTCGGCCCAGACAATGGCCGTACCGCCCTTGCCCTTGGTCGTCGCGCTGACGTCGATCACCGCGCCGCTGGCGACGGCCGTGTTCCTGGCGTTGGCGACCGGGCCCTGGCCCTGGTAGCTGCCGCCGATATTGACGGTGCCGCCGCCGTTGGCGCCCGACGCGTCGATGCGGGCGGTCGGCGCGACGTGGACGTTGCCGGCGGCAACCGTGGCGACGACCCGGCCGCCGGTCTGGCCCGGTCCCCGGCCCGATACGTCGACCGTGCCGGCGACGTTGAGGGTCCCACCCTCCGGCGCCCCGAACTCGACGACGCCGCCGACGTTCTGGACCGTGGTGGCGCGAATCACGCCACCCACGTTGACGACGCCATCGACCACGCCGCGCGCGGCCGCCGCCGTGATGGTGACCGAACCACCGTCGGCGTTGATGGTGCCGGTGTTCGAGGCGAGCGGAATCGCCTTGCCGTCGGCGTCGCGCTGGACCTGCGAAACGCCCTTGCCAACCTCGAAATTGATCAGCCCGTCGCCCGCCAGATCGATCGTGAAGGTGTCCGCGCCGGCGATGACGACCTTGCCCAGTCGCGCGTTGATGGTGCCGTTGTTGGCGGCCGACGCGCCGACCAGGCCGACCAGGCCACCGTCGCGCACCGTGATGGTGCCGTCGTTCACCACCCGGGCGGCGGGATTGCCGGGCTGGCCGAGCTCCAGCTTGCCGCCGGCCATGAACTGCTTGCCGTTGACGATATCGGCGGTCGAGGCGACGAACCCCGCCGCGTTCACCTGGGCGCCGTTGGCGAACAGGACGCCGGACTGGTTGATCAGCACCAGCTGGCCGGTGGCGGTCAGGTTGCCGGCGATCCGCGACGGATCGGGTCCGACGACGCGGTTCACCGTGATGGCTTGCGCGTTGGGCTGATTGAAATTGACGTGGCCGCCCTGGCCGATGTTGAAGGTCTGCCAGTCGATGGCGCCACGCTGGGTGGTCTGGTTGATGTCGAGGCTGCCGGGCCTCGGCGCGGCGATCACGATACTGCCGCCGGTCACGACGCCGCCGGTGGGCGTTTGCTGCGCCGCCGAAGGCGTGGCGAAAGAGAACACGCCGGCCGCGACCATCGTCGCGAAGGCGGTCGTCGACAACAGGGATCGGCGGTCACCGGGCGCGGCGGCGTCGATCACCGGGAGTTGCATCATGGCGCGTCACCCCTCGGCACGACGCTGGCAGTTGTGCGTGCCGTCATTTCAATCGCTTCAACTCAATCGCTTCGACATCGTCAAGTCCGGCCGGCGCTCCGCCCCGCGGGGCGCCGACGGTCCGTCTCAGAACCGCGTCGTGGCGCGGAAGTAGAATGCCCAGGGCGCCAGTTGCGGCGCCGACGCCCCGTCGACGTCGAGATCGAGGCGGCGCACCGCCTCGGCCTCCAGCGTGACGTGGTCGAGCATGCTGGTCCGGACACCGCCGCCGGCCGACCGCGCGATGGTCGAGGGCGTGTCCGAACTCAAGTTGTTCCAGCCCTTGGCGAAGTCGAAAAAGGCGTAGAGCTGGACGGGCAGCCCGCGGGCGCGACGATTGCCATCGACGAAGCCGCCGTCGGCCCCGTCGTAGGGAACAACCGTGCTGACCTGGAGTTCGAACGAGCCGCCAATCGCCTTGTCGCCGGTGATCTGGCCGGCGAAATAACCGCGGCCGAGCCGATCGCCGCCGACGAAGTATTTCTCGCTGGCCGGCAGGATGTCGTCGGAATACTGCCACGCGAACGAACCGAGCAGGTTGATCGTGAAATCCGCGTCGATATAAACACCCTGGAGACGCGAAACCTCGCCCTGCGCCTTGAAAAACGTCGGATCGGATCCAACCCTGGCCATGGTTATATCGCCGGGATCGCTGGCGCCCAACAAGCCGAGCCCGCGGCTCAGCTTGACGAAACCGTAGGTGACGCCGTTGATCTCGTCGCGATGGCTGGCGTCGACCTGGGCGCGCAGCATGCGCAGATTGGTCGTGTTCTGGCGGGTGCCGTTGATGTCGACGATCGAATTGTAATAGTCGAACGAGCCGCCGACGTTGACGTTCGTTCGCCGCGACCTCATCAGCGGATAGTTGGCGCCGACGCCGAACACCGCGAGGTCGCCGGCGTAACCGGTGGCTGCAATCGCGCCGCCCGGCTCCACATGACCAAAGCCGCCGTAGGCCCTGACACGCAGGCCATCGGTGCCAACGAACGCCGACGCCGTGGTCTGGAAGAAATTGTTCTGGCGCCCGAGCGTCGAGAACCACGTCGCCTCGAGCCGTTCACCCATCGAGGTGAATGAATTCACGCCGACGACCAGCAAACTCTGCTGCGGTCCGATGAAGTCGGAGCCACGATTGTCGGCCTGGTGGAAGACATCCCACGACTGGCGCTTGACCTGGGCGATCAGGTCCGTCGTGCCAGGCTCCTTGCCCGCTCGAAGCACGGCCTTCATCTTGACGCCGGCAATCTCCTCGACCAACAGCAGATAGCGTTCGATATCGCGGATATTGGGCACCCCGGCGCTCTTGATCCGGCCCAACACGCCGCGCACCAGGCTCGACACGGCTCCGGCGTCGCCCTCGACTTTCACGTCCGCGATCGCGCCCTCGACGATGCGCAGCCTGACGCGACCATCGCCGACACGCTGCGGCGGCACCGTCACCTGGGCAAGAAAATAGCCATCGTCGTGGTATTTGCGCTGGATCGCCTCCGCCAGCTTGAATATCTCCGACGCCGCGATGGATCGTCCGATCAGCGGCCGGATCAGGCCATCGAACTGCGTGGGTCCGTATACCGTGCCGCCTTCGAGCGCGATGGCGACGGGCGTGACCTGCACCAGTTCGGCACCGGCGGGAATACCGGTCGCACCGGGTCGGGCCGGCCCGGGAATGACGCCTGGCTCGGGCGGCGGCAGCGGGCGGGTGACGGGCACCGGCGGCGACTGCAGCGGCCCGACGGGAATGGTCGGCGTCTGCGACCAGGCCGAGCCCGAAAGTACCACCAGCATAATCGACGCGGCGCGGGCGACCACCGCCACGCGTCCGGCGTTGGACGGCATAATCGTCAAACCCAATCCATATGATGTCTGGACTACCATTCTTTGCCCAAGCGTTCCAAGAACCCGGTAGGAAAGCAATCAGCGGTCGGCTAAGTTTCTAGCAGACGATCCGCGCAACCACAAGACCGCAAGGCGCCTTGGTGACAGGCCCCCCGACGATCGGGCCAGGGCAATCGGGCGAAGCGCACCCTCGTCCGGATCGGTCGCGCGCGTGGTCCGGGGGAGCAGCGCGATCGGCGCCGACCATGGCGCCATCGGCATCGGGAAGGAGCGCGTTCCCGATCGCCGCCAACCGCCGGAAGCAGGCGTTTTCCGGGAGCGCGCCACTCATGGGCGCTCATGGCGAGCATCGTGGATGGCCCACGCGGTGGCGAAGATGCGCCACCGAAGCGGCGCGCGCCCGGATTTTCTCGATCTGGCGAGGTCATCATCGGTTCGAGGCCCTGGCGCCACGTTCGCCCGATTGGCCTGACGATCGGGCGACCCCGGCGCGGCGCGATTCCCCCGTCGGCACCGGGAATGGTGGCCGGGGATCCCGCGAGGCCTCCGGGCAGCGCGACCGGCTCGACGCGACCCGGCCGCCGTGGCTGGTGGTGGTGGCTGGCGGGAGCCGGGCACCGCAGGCCGGCGCGGCCGGAGCGGCCGGGAAACGATCACCGGATATGTTGCATTTTTGCAACACGCCCGTCCCCCGATGGTGACCCGCCCGCTGGCGCCGCCGATGTGTTTCACGTGAAACACATCGCGGGGTCCAATTAATTCAGGATCGGGCCCTTGTTCGCTACCGATCGGCTGGGTCCGAGGCGCCGACCGGTCGATTTCCGCGTCGCGCCCCCTTGTCGCCCGAATCGCCCGCAATTGCTGCGAGACGTGCATCGAATCACCCCTCCAGCATGCCCTTTGGCGCCTCCTTCGGTGGCCTGCGGGGTCGGGTGGCCGACACGACCGGCCTCGTCCGTGCCGACACGCCTCCCGGCCGGGCGGATCGGCCCGCCGTCCGGCTTTTCCGCCCGATTGGCGAGCCTCGCGTCGTGAACCGAAGAGGGATCGGCCTCGTGTCGTTGTCGATCCCGACGATTCTCGCGACCGTCCCGGACCGACGTTTTGCGTTGTTCCGGCCGCAGCGCCGATACGACTATTGCCCGAACCCTTCGTTCAGCCGACAGCCTCCCGGGAGAACGATCGCGCGCTGTCTGGTTTCCGGACGCCCGACTGGCTCACTCCGAGGTGTCGATGGCGGTGAACGTCGCCAGCGCGTCCGAATGTTGCGACAACGCCTGTGTCAAGGCCGCTAGGTAGCTGTTGGTCGGCTCCTCTTCGGGGCGCGGTCCGGAAAACAGCGGTGTCGACGTCAGGACCGCGACCATGACCATCTTGCCGCCGGGAGGCTCGAGCACGAAGCCCTTTTGTTGCTCGCCGAACGGCACGACGCTACCCGGCTGGTTGGCCATCCGGGACCAGCCCTGGGGCATCGTCACGGTTCCGTCGGAATTGATGATCACGACGTTCAGGAGACCGCCGCGCGAACCGGGCACCACGACCCGGAACGACAGGTTGTCGCGACCGATCTTGTAGGCGGTGTCCGGCCGGTTCGGAACGACGCGAAAGTCCGGCGAGGAGTAGGACGCAACGACCCGGTTGAGCTCGCAGATCGGCCATGGCTGCACCGAGAGTCGCGCGACGGCGGAGGCGACGCCGGGCAGCGCGCGCAACGCCTCCTGGAGCTGGGCGCGGTCCTTGTCGGTGGATACGTACCCCTCGACGCGGACCCCGCCCTGGGGGTCGACCGTCGCCGTGAGGCCCGCGCAGGTGTAGCGGCGCAATTCGGCATCGACCAGGCCGCGGATCGCGGCAACGTCCGGACCGCGCGGGACGACCGGCACCTTGGGCGTCGGTTCGACCTTGGGCTCGACGGTCGGCGGGGTGACGGTGGGCGGAGTCGCCGAAGTCGTCGACCCCGTGCCCGGCGTGCTCGGATAGCCTGGCTGTTTGGGTGTCGGATCGGTCCTGGGATCACCCGTCGGAACCGTTGGCTTCGGAAACAGCGTGTCCCGGAACACCCAGGCGCCACCGCCGGCGCCGGCCACCACGACCAGCGCCAGCAGCGCCACGACCAGTCCGGTCTTGCCGCCGCCGGCCCGCGCGCCGCCCGTCGTCGCGCCGCCCCGCTTGACGCCAAGGCCGACCAGATCGGCCATCGAGCGCGCCCGTCGGGCCGGATCGGGCTGCAGCATCGCGGCCAGATTGTCGCGGATATCGGCTGGCGCCTTCGCAAGGTCCGGGACCGACTGGCGCGCCTGGACGGCCGCCCCTGGCGAGTTGCCCATGTCGATCGGCGCGCCCATGGCGGCGCCGGCCAGCACCAGGCCGAGGCTGTAGATGTCGGCCTGGGGCCCGACCTCGCTGCTGAACATCCCCAGCTGCTCGGGCGCCGCATAGGCGTATTTGCCGGCGAAATCGGTGCCGATGATGGTCGCCTTCGATCCTTCGGTCTGCTTGGCGATGCCGAAATCGATCAGCTTGGCGTCGTCCAGCCTGCCACCGGGCAGGATGACGTTGTCGGGCGAGAGGTCGCGATGTACGACGCCCTGGGCGTGCGCCACCGCCAGACCGCTGGCGAGGCGATCACGCAACCGCCGGACGTCGACCGCCGCGATCGGGCCAGCCTGCATGACCTTCGACAGGGACGGTCCATCGACGTACTCCATCGCCAGGAACAGCGCCCCGGTGCCGTCGTCGAACACCCCTTCGTAGGACACGATGGCGGGGTGCCGCAGGTTGCGCAGCGCCAAGGCCTCGCGTTTGAACAGCTCCGCGACCTTGGGATCGCCGGCCAGCTCGGGGCGGATCGTCTTGATGGCGACGAGGTCGCCGGTGATGCGATGACGGGCGCGATAGACCTCGCCCATGCCGCCGCGCGCGACCAGCACCTCGATCTCGAAGGTGCTGCTCAGTACCGTGCCGGCCGCCAGCGGCCCACCCGATCCGCCGCCGCCGACGCCAGAAGCATCCGCGCCGCCGACTCCGCCGGTGCGCTGGGTGCGCGGCGGTGGCGGTGCCGATCTCTGCGGCGCAGGACGGCCGTCGCCGAACAGATCGTCCTCGACCCTGGGGCGTGGCGGCAACACCGGCCGCACCACGGTGGCGGAGCCGTCCGGCGGCGGATCGTCGAAGGGGTTGCGCTGGTCAGCCATCGACGCCCTCCACGGGACCGGCGGCGGCCTCGCAGCGAACCGCGACCACGGTGACGTTGTCGAGACCGCCCGCGTCGAGCGCCGCCTCGACCAGGGCGTCGGCGACGTGATCGATGTCGTGTTCCTTCAGCATGGCCGCGATCCGCGCGTCGCCGAGCATCTTCGTCAAGCCATCCGTGCAGATCAGGAACACATCTCCTGGCAGCAATCGATCGGCGACGCGATCGAACTCGACGTCGGCGGCGATGCCGAGCGCGCGGGTGATGACGTTGGACCGCGGATAGCGCTCGGCCTCCTCCGGGGTCAGCGTGCCCGCGTCGAGCAGAGCCTGGACCTCGCTGTGGTCGTGCGTCAGTTGCCGCAGCGTTCCCTCGCGCAGCAAGTAGCCGCGGCTGTCGCCGGCCCAGATACAGGTGAAGTGCCAGCCGTGGACCAGCAGCAGGACCACGGTGGTCGCGGTCATGCCGCCCTCGGCGCGGCTGCGCGCCAACATGCGCTCGTTGGCCTCGTAGAGGCGTTCCACGGCGTCGGCGAGAAAGTCCGGAGCGCGTTCGGCCACCGGCATGTGCGTCAGCACGTCGACCACCTGGGCGCTCGCCCAGTCGCCGTTGGTGGCGCCGCCGACGCCATCGGCGATCATCCAGATGCCGGCCTCGTCGCGCCGCAGTTTCGCGTCCTCGTTGTACTTCCTGACCTTGCCCTGATGGGTCGCGCCGGCCCCCCGCAACACCGGCGGCGCATCCGCCACGGAGGAAGGGCGGATCGTCTTCACGCCATCGGTCACGCCCGGAATTCTGGTGGGGTCTTCGTTCATCGTGGGCGCTCCAGCGGCGGCGGGACGGGGATCGCCGGGACCGCGCCGGCATCGCCGAACAGGTCCTCGTCGGTGCCGGCGAGCGGCGCGCCGACGGCGAACAGATCGGGCGTGTCTTCGTCCATCGTCCCGATTTCGTCGGCGAGAGCCGCGTCGAACGCGCCGCCACCTTCGGGCGGCGGCAAGTCGTCCGCCGCCAGCGCGAAAGCACCGGCGGGCGCGGCAACGGAATCGGGAAGGTCGATCGGCCGGACCGGCGGAAGCGTGTCGGGCATGCCGAACAGGTCGTCGCCGCCACCCGCGGCGGCATCGGCGCCGGAAAGATAGTTGGACAGGTCGGCGGAAATCGTCGCGGTCGCCGACGCGGCAACGACGGGCGTGGCCGGACGGGCCAACGCCCCGTCGCTGATCAGCGCGGTGAACGCGCCCGCCACCGGCAGATCGAGGCTGAACGAGGTTCCCGGCGATACATGGCCGCCGCCGCGCGTGGCCAGCAGGACGCGACCGGCCCGCGCCGCGCCGGACGCCAGCAGCGCACCGGCCAGCCCGACCGGATCGTAGGGCGTCGCCGCGCCGCGCCACGAGGCGGCGGCGCCACGACCGGGAACCGGCGGTAGCGCCTCGATGGCGGCGACCAGGCCCTCGAAGTCGGCGTCTTCGTCCAGCGCCGACAGGGCAAGCCGCTCGAGTTCGTCCATCCACGGATCGAGGAGAGCCGCCACCGGTGGCTCCGCCCCCGCCGCCGCACCGGCCAGCGTGAGCGGAAAGTAGCGTCCGGCGCCATCGACGCTGGGCATCAGGACTCCGGCCCAGGCCCGTGACCCACAGATGCCAGCCCCCAGCGCGAAGCGCCACACCGGCGCGCACAGCCACGCGTCGACCCAACCCGCGCCGAGCGTGTCGTGGCTGTCGGCGATGCCGCGCTGGAGCCATGGATCCCACCGGTCGACGAGGTCGTTGGGCAACCCACGACGGACGAAATCGCCCCGGCTCGGCACCTTTCCGAACAGCCCGACCCGCCCCGCCATCCCTGGCGAGGTGCCCGCGGGGCCGTGGCCGCCCACTAGAGCGGCACGCACCGGAATCGCTCCAGCGTGGCGCGGCTCGCCATCGGGTTTTTCACGCTCCGCCATTGCACCTCGACCCGCGCGCCATTCGAAAGCGTGGCCTCCCAGCGGTCGTCGGAGCGGCGCGCCAGGCTGGCGGCGTCGAACAGGCGCATGAACGCCCAGGCCCCGAGATACTCGTTGAGCGGTCCCTTCTCGCCGATCACCTTGCCGCCGCCCGCGCCGCGCGGCCACGACATCGCCAGTGGCTGCAGGTTGGCCGGATCGAGCTGCAGCACCTGGCCGTCGATCTCGACCGCCGTGCCCTTGACCTCGACCTGGAGCGGCACCAGCGAGAAGCCGACGCCGGGAATCGGCGAGCCCTGGCCGAAGAACGCGTCGCGGATGTCGGCGGCGCGCTCGAACATCTCGATCGCCGCGGGCGTCAGCACGATGACCGCGCCGGCGACCGGCTTCCACGGCTTGCCGGCGGTGTCGACGTGCGGCTTGATGTTGGTGTTGAAGAACGAGTCGATGAGCTGCTGCGGCCCGAACAGGCGGCCGAAATCGTTCATCGGCACCTCGCTGCCGGCTCCCTTCACCAGCGGAAACCGGCCGGTGATGATCTGCTGGCAGGCCGTCATCACGTCCTGCTGCCACTGCGCCCGGATCTGCCGCTGGGCTTCCTCCTTGCCCGCGACCTCGGCATCGCCCGCCAGGCTGAGCATCGGCGGCCGCAACTCCGGCGGCAAGCGCGCGACAGACGTCTTGATCTGGGTCGCGACCTGGACAAGCTCCACCGGACTGCCGCCGGCGCCCGCGATCGATTGCTCCGCCTTGGTCGCCACGCCGCGCAGGGTCACCTGGAAAGCGGTCAGCGGCGTCGTGGGCGCGTCGGGCGGCCCGACGAACACGATCAGGTCGCGGAACGCGTTGTCGACGATCCTGGCCGGATTCTCGCCACCGAACACCGCGAAGATCGAGAGTTCGAGCTGCTGCTTGTAGGCGGCCAGCAACCTGTCGGCACCCGGCGCGCCGGGCGGGATCTTGCGCGTGGTGCCCGGCAACATCGACAACCGGACCTCGAGGGCGGCATTCTGGTAGAAATACCGCACCGGCGACACGGCCGGATCGGCGATGATGCCCAGCAACTCGGCGGCTTGGCGTATGTCGGTCAGCCGGTATATCCGCATGTCGGTCATCAGGCCTTTCCAGGCCGCGATGTAATTGCTCATGTAGAGGTCGGCGAGTTCCTTCTTGGGGCGTTCGCCGCGCGCCACGCGTTCAGCCTCCTCGCCGAACACCCAGGCATCGTCGATCACTTCCTTGAGCAATCCGGGCAGCGCCGGGATGAAGTGCTCGTAGAAGCCTTCCCGGGTGTAGAGGCCCGGCACGCCCTCGGTCAGCGGTTTGGCCGAGGCGCGCCGGAACACCCGGTCGGCGTTCGACGTTCCCGGCCCGAGGTGATCGAGCACGCTCCATGCCGGGATGGCCTTGACGGCGTCCCTGTCGGCAAGCGAACGCAAGGCGCGTTCGGCCATCGACAGGTTGCGGATGCGCCCGCGGGCGTCGGCGATCAATGCCTGGTCGAGGCGCACGGCGGAAGGAAACCCCTCCTCGCCCATCGCGGCGATGTGGTCGAGAAGTGCCGCCCGTTCGGACTCGCTGAAACCCGACGTCTGGTAGTCGTTGTCGAACCAGCGCCGGATCCAGTCGGCCTTGTAGTGCCGCGACTCGCCCAGCATCAGATAGGTTTTCAACGCTCCGTAGGCGTAGTCGGGATCGCCTAGCCGGAGCGCCAGCTGCTGCTGCGCGCGTACCAGCATGCGCGGCCTCAGGAGCGTCAGAAGCGACCGCCGGTAGAGCGCGATGGCCTGCAGCTCCAGGCGGTCCTGCTGGCCAAGGCCGAGCCCGATCGCCTCGCTTTTGTCCGCCTTCGCCGCGGCGTATCCCGCCGGCAGCTTCCGCAGTTCGTCCAGCACCGGCAGGATCGGCCGCGGATCGCCGTCGCCCAGCGGCGCTCGTTCGGCGGCGCGGATTTGCGGTTCCAGACGCTCCACCGCCGCCTGGACGTCGCCGATCAGGCGGGTGTTGTCGAGGTAGCTCGCCCCCCACGCGCCCAGCGCGCCCAAGGTCAGCAACACGGTCGCCGCGAACGCCGACCGACGGATCAGCCTGGTCCGGCGCTCGATCTTCGGATCGGTGCCCACGAGGCCAGCCTCGTTGAAGATGAGGTCGTCGAACAGCCGGCGCAGAAAGAA
>CAMDVZ010000122.1 GCA_945878895.1 Caenispirillum bisanense
CGCCACGACCGGCCACCGACGACGCCCGGGAGCCGCCAAAACGCTGTCCCGAGACATCGCCGGGACGCCCCCGACACGACCGCGCGGTCCGCCGAGGCCCGCCCGGGGCGAACTTTCTCGCCCGTTCACCTCAGTCCGACAGGCTGCTCGTCGCGGCCCTTCCGGGACCGATCCGCCGGCGATGGCGGTTCGGTCCCGGTTCCGTTTCGGGCCGCCCTTCGACCCGATCGTCCACCCGTTCGTCCCGATCCTCGCGAGGTTTCCGCCATGTCCGCCATCGCCCGGTTCCGCCCCATCCTCGCGGTTCTCGCCCTGCTGGGGCTGGCAATTGGGCTGGCCTGGGCCAGCGCGCGTACGCTCGCGGCGCTGGGAAAGTGGCTTGGCATCGACACGCCCGACGGCAATCTAATCGCCGGTCTCGGCGTCGGAACCTCCGAGGCGATCGCCGCGGCGATCCTGGCCGGCGTCGTGGTGCTGGAAATCGCCACTCGCGGCTTTGCCGCCTCGACGCCGGGGCGGATCACGCGTTCGCTCCGGCCGACCCACCGCAGCGACCTGTTTTTTGCCCTTGCCGCCGTCACCGCGCTGTCGCCGATGATCGCGCTGATCGGCACGCTGGGCGCCGGCATGGCGATCCGGCAAGCGATCGACCCGTCGGCGGGTTGGCGGCTGTCGGCCGACTGGCCACTCTGGCTGGCGGTTCCCGCCACCTTCGTGCTGGGCGACTTCCTCGCCTACTGGGTCCACCGGGCACTGCATCGCGACGCGATGTGGCCGTTGCACGCCATCCATCACGCCGCGCGCGACCTGACGCCGATGACGGCCGCCCGCGGCCATCCGATCGACGATTTTCTCGTCAATCTGCCGGGCCCCGTCGTGGCCTTGTTGCTGGGCGCGCCGGAACACGCGGTGCTGTCGGTCCAGATCGCGGTGTTCGTGCATTCGGCGGTGTCCCATTCCAGCCTGCCGTTTCCGCTCTGGCTGGAACGCGGCCTGCTGGCGGGGCCACGCCTGCATCGCGTCCATCACGGCGTGCGGCGCGAGGACCACGACCACAATTTCGCGATCCTGCCCGCGTGGGACCTGCTGTTCGGCACCTACCGGCTGGAGCCCGGCGCGCCGCCGCCCTCCGGCGTCGAGGATCCGCGCTACGACACCGGCAATCCCCCGCGCGATCTGGTGGTCGCGACGGCGATCTGGATCGGCGGGCTGGCGAGCATGGCCGGCTCCGCGATCCGCGCCGGGCGCGCGATCGCCCGACGCGCCACCACGTCGATCAGACCGGCGGAGACGCCCGCCGGCACCGGAAGATAGTGGCGCGACGACAATGTTTCGTCGCCCGGCCACCATGGAACACGAACACCGTGCTGGCTGGCCGCCGTGGTGGCGACGGTTGTCAGCGCTATCCTCGCGACCCGACAGGCCGGTCGCGTCATCAAGGGATGCCGCGCCAACGCTTGATCCCGCCGCCGTAGTCGCGGCAGGATGACGGCGATGGCCAAACCCAAAGACAACCGCCCGCACGTCGTCGTCGTCGAGGACGAGGCGTTCCAGCGCGAGACGCTGGTGGAGTTCCTCGACGCCAACGATTTGCGCGCCACCGGCTGCGAGTCGGGCGCCGCCCTGCGCCGTCTGGTCGAGAAGGATCCGCCCGCTCTCGTGCTCCTCGATCTGCGGCTGCCCGGCGGCGAGGACGGCTTCGCGCTGGCGCGGTTCCTGCGCGAGCGGTCGAAAAAGGTCGGCATCATCATGCTGACCGCCAGCGACGACACGATCGACCAGGTGGTCGGGCTGGAGACCGGCGCCGACGATTACGTCTCCAAGCCCTACCAGCCGCGCGCGTTGCTGGCGCGCATCAAGGCCGTGCTGCGGCGGGCGGGCGGTGCCGAGGCCGCCACCGCGACGGCGCGGGTACGGATCGGCAAGTGCCTGCTCGATCTGGAGTCGCGCGAGCTGACGACGCTCGCCGGCGAGGCGGTGCCGCTGCGGGCGGGCGAGTTCGAACTGCTGAAGATTTTCGCCGAGAACCCGAAACGGCCGCTATCGCGCGACTGGCTGCTGGAGACCATCAGCCACCGCGAGATGGAGGCGTTCGACCGCGCCATCGACATCCGCATCCTGCGCATCCGCCGCAAGGTCGAGACCGACCCCGCCAATCCGACCTCGATCCGCACCGTGCGTGGTGCGGGCTACATGTTCGTGCCGCCGGAGGATTGAGGCGGGGCGCACGTGCCGCCATCCTAGGTCGCCTTCGCGACCGCGCTCATGATGCGGAACATGTCGTTGCTCCAGTTCGGGCCGGTCTCGTACCAGCAGACGAACACGGTCGCGGTCTTGTTGAGGTCCTCCATCGACATGAAGGTCAGCGTGCCGGTCCACGGGTCCATGATCTTCAGCGTCGGCGCCTTGCCGGTGCTGTCGACCACGCCGTAAATCACCATGGCGTGGCCGATGAACTCGCCGAGATCGGGACCGCCAATGTAGAAGGCCCACAGATAGCCCTTCATCATCAGGCGTTGCAGGATCGCGCTCGCCGTCGCCGCCGTGGTCTGCGGCTTGTACAGATCGACCATCATCTGGAAGTCGAACATGACCTACACCAGCGCCTTGCCGATCACGAGACCGTCGCGCTCGCCGGTGAAGGCCTTGTAGCTGACGATCAGCTCGGGCTGCAGCTTCGTCATCGAGGCCTGCGGCGTCTTGGGCTTGGCCGTCGCGATCCACGAGTCGAGCGAGGCGGCCCAGCAATGGAATTGCGACTGGTCCTAGGCGACCAGTTTCGGCGGCGGATTCTTCACGTAGGTGGCCATGGCCGGAACCTCCCGGAAAGACGATTTAAGTGAGCAATTACTCATAGCATTGCGGGTTTCGGGTGTAAAGTCGCGGGCGACGTGGCAGGCAGGGCGCCGGGACCAACCAACGGACGACACCATGACCATCGATATCGCGCACCGCTTCGTAGACGTGGCCGGCCTGCGCCTGCACGTCGCGGAGGCCGGCGCCGGCCCGCCGCTGGTGCTGCTGCACGGCTGGCCGGAATATTGGGAGACCTGGTCGACGCTGATCGGACTCCTGCACGGCAGGTTCCGGCTGATCGCGCCCGATCTGCGCGGCTTCGGGCTCAGCGACAAACCTTCGAGCGGCCCGGCCGGGGATTGCACGCCCGGGCATCTGGCGGACGATCTGCTCGGCATCCTCGACGCGCTGGGCCTGGAGCGCGTCGGCCTAGTGTCGCACGACGTCGGCGCCTTCGCGGCGCAGACCTTCGCGCGGCGTCATCCGGAGCGGCTCCAGGGCCTGTTCTTTTTCGACTGCCCCCATCCCGGCATCGGCAGCCGCTGGATCGATCCCGACCAGGTCGGCGAGATCTGGTACCAGAGCTTCAACCAGCAGCCGTGGGCGGCCGAACTGGTCGGTTCCTCGCGCGAGGCCTGCCGGCTCTATGTCGGCCATTTCCTGCGCCACTGGGCGCACGACAAGCACGCCTTCGGCGATTTGCTCGAACGCTGGGTCGACAATTTCATGCTGCCGGGCAATCTCCAGGGCGGCTTCAACTGGTATCGCAGCATCGCCGCGGTCCGCCGCGCCATGATGGCGGGCACCGCGCCGGTGCCGGCGAAGATCGCGACCCGCAGCAGGTTCCTGTGGGGCCGCCACGATCCCATCATCCGGGCGGCATGGACCGACCGGCTGGGCGAATTCTTCGCCGATCCGGTGATCGGGTTCGCGGAGAACTCGGGGCATTTCGTGCATGTCGAGGAACCCGATCTCGCGGCTGCCGCCATCGCCGATTTCTTCGACCAGAGGACGTAGTCCATGCCAAGCCTGACCGGCTCCTGCCATTGCGGCGCCATCCACGTCGCGCTGCGCACCGACAAGCGCGCGGAAGAGATCAAACCCGGCCGCTGCGATTGCTCGTTCTGCCGCCGCCACGGTGCCCGCACAACCGGCATCCGCGGCGCCACGCTGGAACTGTCGTTCGCCGAGGCCGACGTGTCGCGCTACCGCATGGGGCTCGGCATCACCGACTATCTGGTCTGCCGCGGCTGCGGCGCCTATGTCGCGGCGACCATGGAAGACGACGGACGCCTGCTGGCCGTCGTCAACGTCAACGCGCTCGACGCCCGCGACGCCTTCGACCCCGCGCCGCCGCTCTACCACTACGACGCCGAGGACGAGGAAAAACGCCGCACCCGCCGCCGCAAGTTCTGGATGCCGGCAACGGTGACGGCGCGCTGAGATGCCGTCGCGTGGTTCCTTCGACGCCCGCGACGCATTACTGTGCGGCCACGAAGGAAGGGACGATCATGGCGTTGCTGGGCGTTATCGCCGACGATTTCACGGGTGCGACCGACATCGCGGGCATGCTGGTCAAGGGCGGCATGCGCACGGTCCAGACCATCGGGTTGCCCGGCGCCGGCGCGACGCTGGACGACGTCGACGCCATCGTGGTGGCGCTCAAGACGCGGTCGATCCCGGCCGGCGAGGCGGTGCGGCAATCGCTGGATGCCCTCGCGGCGCTGAAGGCGGCCGGCTGCCGGCAGTTCTTTTTCAAATACTGCTCGACCTTCGATTCGACCGATCGCGGCAACATCGGGCCGGTCGCCGACGCGCTGATGGACGCGCTGGGTGCCCGCCAGACGATCTTCTGCCCGGCCTTCCCCGCCAACGGCCGCTCGATCTTCAACGGCTACCTGTTCGTGGGTCCGGTCCTGCTGTCGGAATCGGGCATGCGCGACCATCCGCTCAATCCGATGACCGATCCCAGCCTGGTCCGCGTGCTGCAACGCCAGACCGCGCGCAAGGTAGGCCTGGTGCCGCTGGCGAGCGTGCAGGCGGGTGCGGCCGCCATCCGCGCCGATTTCGCCCGCACGCTGGCCGACGGCGTGCGCTACGTCATCGTCGACGCGGTGTCGGACGCCGACCTGCTGGCCATCGGCGCCGCGGTCGCGGACTTCGCGCTGGTGACCGGCGGATCGGGCGTGGCGCTCGGGCTGCCGGCGAATTTCCGCGAGGCCGGTCTGATTCGCGCCGGCCAGAAAGCCGATTCGCTGCCGGCCACGCAAGGCGCGGCGGCCATCGTCTCCGGCTCCTGCTCGACCGCGACGCTGGGGCAGGTGACGAATTTCCGCGACGGCGGCCGCCCGGCCTTCGGGATCGACACCATGGCGCTGTGCGAGGGCCGCGACGTCGCGCGCGAAGCGCTTGAATGGGCGCGGCCGAAGCTCGGCGCGGCCCCCCTGCTCGTCTACGCCAGCGCGCCGCCCGACCAGGTAAAGGCCGTGCAGACGCGGTTCGGTATCGAGGCGTCGAGCCGGCGGATCGAGGCGGCGCTGGCGACCATCGCGCGCGGCCTCGTCGATGCCGGCGTGCGGCGCCTCGTGGTGGCCGGCGGCGAATCCTCGGGCGCGGTCGTGCAGGCGCTCGGCGCCAGCGCCTTGCGGATCGGACCGGAGATCGATCCCGGCGTGCCGTGGACGACGACCACGACGGACAGCGGCGCCACGATTGCTCTTGCCCTGAAGTCCGGCAATTTCGGCACCGCCGACTTTTTCTCCAAGGCCTTCGCGAGGCTGGCGTGAGCAGGAAGCTGGAGAGGCTGCGCGACGAGATCTGCCGCGTGGGAGAGAAACTGGCGCGGCGCGGCCTGGCGCCGGGCACGTCGGGCAACATCAGCGTGCGTCTCGACGATGGCTGGCTGATGACGCCGACCAACGCCTCGCTGGGCGAACTCGATCCTGGCCGGTTGACCCGCCTCGACACGGAAGGCCGCGTGCTGTCAGGCGACCCGCCGACCAAGGAAAGCTTTCTGCACCGTGCCATCTACGACGTGCGGCCACGCGATGGCGCGGTCGTGCATCTGCATTCCACGCACGCGGTCGCGGTATCCTGCCTCGCCCACCCGCACCACCCGCCCCACGACCCGGCGCTGCCGCCCGACGCGGCGCACCGCTTCGATTCGGTGCTGCCCGCCATCACCCCCTACTTCGTGATGCGGGTCGGAAGCCTGCCGCTGGTGCCCTATTTCAGGCCCGGCGACCGCAAGCTCGCCGAGGCGATCCGCGACTATGCCGCCGGCCACCGCGCCGTGCTGCTGGCCAACCACGGCCCGATCGTCGCGGGCACCTCCTTGTCGGCCGCCACCGCCGCCATCGAGGAGCTGGAGGAAACCGCCAAGCTGCACCTGCTGCTGCGCGGCAGTCCGGTCCGCTCCCTCACCGGGGCGCAGATCCGCGACCTCGAAGACACGTTCAGATCATAGGCCCGTCATGCCCCAGCTCGCCGCCAATCTCTCCTGGCTCTACCAGGACATCCCCTTCATGGACCGCTTCGCGGCCGCCGCGGCGCACGGCTTCAAGGCCGTCGAGTTCCTGTTTCCCTACGAGTTCGCCGCCGACGCGATCGCCATCCAGCTGAAGGCGCACGGGCTGACGCAGGCCCTGTTCAACCTGCCGCCGGGCGACTGGAGCAAGGGCGAACGCGGTCTCGCCGCCCAACCGGGACGGGAGGCCGATTTCGCCGCCGCGCTGGATACCGCGCTCGCCTATGGCCGCACGCTCGACTGCCCGCGCTTGCACGTCATGTCGGGCCTGATCGCGGTCGGCGCCGACCTCTCGGCGATGCGGCGGACCTACATCGCCAACCTCGCGCGCGCCGCGGCGTCGGCGGCGAAAGAGAACCGCACCATCGTGATCGAGCCGATCAACCGGCGCGACATTCCCGGCTACTTCCTGAACACCACGACCGAAGCCGCGGCGATCGTCGCCGAAGTCGGCGCCCCGAATCTCAAAATCCAGTTCGACCTCTATCACTGCCAGGTCACCGAGGGCGACGTCGTGCGCCGACTGGAAAAACTGTTCCCGCTGGTCGGCCACGTCCAGGTCGCCGGCAATCCGGACCGCAACGAACCCGACATCGGCGAGGCCAACCACCTCCATACGCTGGAGGTGCTCGACAAGCTCGGCTACGCCGGCCCGGTCGGGCTGGAATACAAGCCCCTGACCACGACGGCGGCGGGGCTCGGCTGGGCACGGCGGTACGGGATATCGGCGTGAGGTCGGCGCGCCGCGTCCCGACGCTTCGGCGGATTTCACACCCTCCCACGCCAATCGCGAGGGAAACCGCGGCACAATTTTTCATACCTTCCCTCGCCATCGAGGGGCGCAAGCGCCCCGGAGGCGGAGGGCAGCCGCGACACAACCTTTCATACCTTCCCTCGCCACCGGCGGGGGAAGGTGCCCGAAGGGCGGATGGGGGTGGGTGGTGAGGCGAGCACGGCGCCGCTGGCTGGACGTGTCGTCGATACAACCGCGCGAAGCGCAATCTCGTCTGCTTCGCGATCCGTGCGCGCGGCAACCAAAGAGTAGCTGCGCTTCGCGCGGTCGTATCGAGAACCCGACTCGCCACCGGCAATTCCCGCGCGGCACCGCCCACCCCCATCCGCCCTTCGGGCACCTTCCCCCGCCGCTGGCGTGGGAAGGTATGAGTCTTGACCGAATTCGGTGCGCCATTCCGAACGCCTGAACCCACCAACGAGGCCCCCTTCATGACCACCAATGCTCCCCGCATCGCTTTCGTCGGCCTCGGTTCCATGGGGCTGGGGATGGCGCGCAACCTGATCGCCAAGGGGCACGTGGTGATCGGGGTCGATGTCAGCGCCGAGGCACGCGCGGCGCTGGAGGCGGCCGGCGGCGAGACGGCGGCCAGCCCTCGCGAGGCGGCCGAAAAGGCCGACGCGCTCGTGGTGGTCGTCGTCAACGCCGCGCAGGTCGAAAGCGTGTTGTTCGGCCCCGACGGCGCCATCGGCGCGCTGCCGAAAGGGCGCGTCGTGATCCAGTGCGCCACCGTGCCGCCGGCCTTCATCGAGGGCCTCGACAACCGGCTGGCGGCGGCTGGCCATCCACTGCTCGACGCGCCGATGTCGGGCGGTCGCGGGCGCGCCGACACCGGCGAACTCACCATCATGTCGTCGGGCAGCGCCGAGGCGTACGGACAGGCGCAGACGATTCTCGACGCGGTGGCGGCCAAGGTCTACCGGCTCGGCGAGGCGCCGGGCGTCGGGTCGCTGGTGAAGACGGTGAACCAGCTGCTGGCCGGCGTCCACATCGCCGCGGCCGCCGAGGCGATGGCGCTGGGCACCAAGGCCGGCGCCGATCCGCGCGCGCTGTTCGAGGTCATCAGCAACAGCGCCGGCAATTCCTGGATGTTCACCAACCGGGTGCCGCACATGCTCGACGGCGACTTCGCCCCGCTCAGCGCCGTCGACATCTTCGTCAAGGACCTCGGGCTGGTGCTCGACACCGGTCGCGAGGTCAAACAGGCGCTGCCGCTGGCCGCCGCGGCGCACCAGCTGTTCCTGATGGCCTCCGCCTCCGGCTGGGGCCGGATCGACGACGCCGCCGTGGTGAAGGTCTACGAACGAGCCGGCGGCTTCAGCGTCGCCGAACGGGCGGGCAAGCAGAGCTGACCGACGGCGTGTCACGCTGGCGACATATCTCCATGGCAGGCCCGCTCCGGCGTCGACGGCGCGACGGATTGGCACGGCCATCGCCGCGATGGCGGCGACGCCCTTCCGCCATGCGGCCGCGCCGCCTAGAGTAGGTTTCGAAAGGCAGGATTCATGCGCCGCAACCGCAGTACCAAGATCGTCGCCACGCTGGGGCCCGCGACCGCGACGCCCGAGCGCATCCGGGCGATCTTCATGGCGGGCGCCGACGTGTTCCGCCTCAATTTCAGCCATGGCACCCACGAGGACCACCAGCGCAGCGTCGCGATCCTGCGCGCGCTGGAAGCCGAGTCGGGCCGGCCGATCGCCATTCTCGCCGACCTGCAGGGACCCAAGATCCGGGTCGGCACCTTCGCCCAGGACCGGGTGAGCCTCAAGAAAGGCGCCCGCTACCGCTTCGATCTCGACAAGGAGCCCGGCACGATCAAGCGCGCACCGCTGCTCCATCCCGAAATCTTCCGCGCCGTGCGCGTGGACTCGGTCATCCTGATCGACGACGGCAAGGTGCGGCTGCGCGTGACGAAGCATGGCGCCGACACGATCGACGCGGAGGTCGAGGTCGGCGGCGACATCTCGAACCGCAAGGGCGTCAACATTCCCGACGTCATCCTGCCGCTGTCGCCGCTGACGACCAAGGACCGGCGCGATCTCGCCGTCGCGCTCGATCTCGAGGTCGACTGGGTGGCGCTGTCCTTCGTGCAGCGCGCCGAGGACATAGCCGAACTGCGCAAGCTGACCGGCGACCGGGCCGCCATCGTCGCCAAGATCGAGAAGCCGGCCGCCATCGAGCATCTCGACGACATCCTGGCGCTGACCGACGGCCTGATGGTGGCGCGCGGCGATCTCGGCGTCGAACTGCCGCCCGAAGACGTGCCGCCGCTCCAGAAAATGATGCTGCGCAAGGCCCGCCACGAGGGCAAACCCGCCATCGTCGCCACCCAGATGCTGGACTCGATGGCCCATTCGCCGACGCCGACGCGCGCCGAGGTGTCGGACGTGGCGACCGCGGTCTACGACGGCGCCGACGCGGTGATGCTGTCGGGCGAGACCGCCTCGGGCGAGTATCCGGTCGAGGCGGTCACCATCATGGACCGCATCCTGGCGCGCGTGGAACGCGACCCCGCCTATCGCGAGATCGTCGACGCCAGCCGCCACGAACCCGAGCCAACCTCGGCCGACGCCATCAGCGCCGCGGCCCGCCAGGTCGCCCACACGCTGTCGGCCGCCGCCATCGTCACCTATACGACGTCCGGTTCCACCACGCTACGCGCCGCCCGCGAGCGGCCCGACGTGCCGGTGCTTTGCCTGACACCGAAGCTGCGGACCGCGCGACGGATGCCGCTGGTGTGGGGGGTCCACGCCGTGCATGGCGACGACGCGCACAATTTCGCCGACATGGTCCAGAAGGCGTGCCGCGTCGCCACCCGCGAGGAAATGGCCAAGGCCGGCGACCGTCTGGTGATCACCGCCGGCGTTCCCTTCGGCACCCCCGGCGCCACCAATATCCTGCGCGTCGCGCGCGCCTGACGAGCGCAGTGCCGGAGGCCGCGATGGATTTCTTCACGCCCGCCATGCGCGCCCTCCAGGACCGCCACGACGGACGCCGGCTGGCCGACAGGCTGAACGAGCGACGCGTGCACGACGCCTTCCTCGACGCCGATATCGCCCAGATCGCGGCGGCGCGTTTTTTCTTCCTCGCCACCGCCGCCGACGGGTTCGTCGACTGTTCCTTCAAGGGCGGCGATCCGGGCTTCGTGCGTGTCGTTGGTCCGAGCACGCTGGAATGGGACGATCTCGACGGCAATTCGATGTACCGCAGCCTCGGCAACATCGCGAGCGGCGGCAATGTCGGCCTGCTGTTCGTGCCTTTCGACGGCACCGGTCTTCGCCTGCGCATCAACGGCCGCGCGGAGGTGATCGACGATGCGTCGGCGGACGGACGCGCGATCGGCGCGCGCGCCCTGGTGCGGGTGACGGCGACGCACATCTATCCCAACTGCCCACGCTACATTCCGCGGATGGCGATGGACGCCGTGTCACCCTACGTGCCGCGGGCGGGCGTCGAGACACCGGTGCCGGAATGGAAGACGCGCGACTACATCGTCGGCGTGTTGCCGGGCACGTATCCCGAGAAGTAGGCGCTCAGCCTCCGCGCCGGTCGATCACCCGTTTCGCCTTGCCGACCGACCGCTCGACGGCGCCGACATCGGCGACCTCGACGCTGGCCGTCACGCCGCATTGTTCCTTCACCCGCCGCGCCAACGCCGCCGCCATCGACCGGCGGTCACCGGCAACACCATCGCGGGCCTCGACGACGATCTTCAGCGCGTCGAGCGGACCCTCGCGGGACAGTTCCAGCACGTAGTGCGGCGACAGGCCCTCGACCTTGAAGATCTGTTCCTCGACCTGGCTCGGAAACAGGTTCACGCCGCGCACGATCAGCATGTCGTCGCTGCGGCCGGTGATGCGGGCCATCCGTCGCATGACGCAGGCGGAACCGGGCAGCAGGCGCGTCAGGTCGCGCGTGCGGTAGCGCACGACCGGCAACGCTTCCTTCGTCAGCGACGTGAACACCAGTTCGCCCGGCTCGCCGTCCTTCACCGGCGCGCCGGTCTCCGGATCGACGATCTCGGGATAGAAATGGTCCTCCCAGATGGTCGGCCCGTCGCGCGTGCTCGCGAACTCCTGGCCGACGCCGGGTCCCATCACCTCGGAGATGCCGTAGATGTCGACTGCCTCGATGCCGGTGCGGCGTTCGATCTCGGCGCGCATCGCCTCGGTCCACGGCTCCGCGCCATGGATGCCGATGCGCAACGCGGTATCCCGCACGTCGATTCCCTGGCGATCGAACTCGTCGGCCAGCGCCAGCATGTAGGACGGCGTCACCATGATCACGCGGGCGCCGAACTCGCGGATCAGCTGGACCTGGCGTTCGGTGTTGCCGCCCGACATCGGCACCACGGTGCAGCCCAGCCGCTCGGCGCCATAGTGGGCGCCGAGT
>CAMDVZ010000123.1 GCA_945878895.1 Caenispirillum bisanense
TTCCCCCGCCAGCGGGGGAAGGGAAGAAGTTACTGCGCCGCAAGCCTTTCTCGATAGGGGCACGATGTGTAGATGCCCTCGTGCCAACGGCGGGGGAAGGTGCCCGAAGGGCGGATGGGGGTGGGCGCTGCAACGTGCGCGATGCCGACGGCCGGACATGCCCTCGATACGGCCGCGCGAAGCGCTACCCGTTCTGCTTTCGCCGCAGGTGTCCTCGACGAACACACCCCCATCCGCCCTTCGGGCACCTTCCCCCGCGAAGCGCAGGGGAAGGTATGAGTTTGAGCGACCTGGTTGGAGCGAGGTCGCCGCGAGCGCCCACCAGCGAAGCGACGACAGCGGTCGAGACCGCCGCGAGGGACGCCGCGCATGAGCGAACCGCGCGCCTCCGCGTCGGCTCCGCCCACTGCGCCGCCGCGGCCCGGTTGGCGGGAGGCGGTGCTCGCGTACAAGCATGGCAGCGTGCGGGCGGCGCTGTTTTTCGGGTTTTCGAGTGGCCTGCCGTTGCTGCTGGTGTTCGGCACGCTCTCGGCGCGGCTGCGCGAGAGCGGCGTGGACCGCACGACGATCGGCTTCATCAGCTGGGTGGCGCTGACCTACGCGTGGAAATTCGCCTGGGCGCCCGTCGTCGACCGCTTGGCCGTCCCGCCGCTGACGACGTGGCTGGGGCGACGCCGCGGCTGGATGCTGCTGGCCCAGATCGCCATCGTCGCCGGGCTGCTGCTGATGGCGCAGTTCGACCCCGCCAACCGCATCGAATCACTGGTGATCGCCGCCGTCGTCGTTGCGTTTGCCTCCGCCACCCAGGATATCGCGGTCGACGCCTGGCGTATCGAGGCGACCGGCCCCGACCTGCAAGGCCCGACAGCCGGCGCCTATCAGCTCGGCTACCGGATCGCGGTGCTGGTGGCGGGTGCTGGCGCGCTCTACGTCGCGGAGCTGTATGGCTGGAAGACCGCCTACGTCGCGATGGCGATGCTGGGACTGGTCGGCGCCATCGCGACGCTACTGGTGCGCGAGCCGGACAGGCCGGCCGGGCCGGTAGTCGTCGCGGTGCCCGGTCTGCCGGTCGGCAAGGATCCGGCGTCGCGCCTGGTGCAGTGGTTCACGACGGCGGTGATCGGTCCCTTCGCCGACTACTTCCAGCGCATGGGCTGGCTCGGCGTGGCGATCCTGGCCTTCATCGCGCTGTTCCGGGTCAGCGACATCACCTTGGGCGTAATGGCCAACCCGTTCTACATCGACATGGGTTTCTCCAAGATCGACATCGCCAACGTCAGCAAGCTCTACGGCTTCTGGATGGCCGTGGCCGGCGCCCTGGCGGGCGGCGCCATCGTGGCGCGTCATGGCGTGCGCGCACCGCTGGTCTGGATGGCAATCCTGTTGCCGGTCACCAACCTGCCCTTCGCGCTGCTGGCCGCCCGCGGCGTGCCCGATCTGTGGCTGCTGGCCGCGGCGATCTCGGCCGACAATTTCGTGACCGGGATCTCGGGCTCGGTGTTCATCGCCTATCTCTCGGGCCTCACCAACACCGCCTATACCGCCACGCAATACGCCCTCTTCACCTCGCTGATGCTGCTGCCGGGCAAGTTCCTCGGCGGCTGGTCCGGAGCCATCGTCGACTGGGCCCAGGCGCACGGCCGCGACATGCCGGGAGTCGGCGCCCTGCTGGCCTGGGCCGCGGCGACGCCGAAGCACGAGGGCTACGTCGTCTTCTTCGTCTACACGACGCTGATCGGGCTGCCGGCGATCCTGCTCGCGATCTGGCTGGCGCACCGCACGCCCGACACGCCGCCCGTGGTACCCGGTCGCGCGTGACCATCGACCGTCGGCGCCGTCTTTAAACCGGCACCCGGGCGCCCCACCTTGTGGGGCATGACGATTCGCAATCTCGATGCCCTGTTCAAGCCGTCCTCCATCGCGCTGATCGGTGCCAGCGGCAGGGCGGGCTCGGTCGGCGCCCTGATCGCGCGCAATCTCGGGCGTGGCGGGTTCAAGGGCACGCTGGATCTGGTCAACCCCAAGGGCACGGTCTGCGACGGACGACCGACCCTGCGCGACATCGCATCGCTGCCCCGGACACCCGACCTCGCCATCGTCTGCGTGCCGGTCGAGGCGGTGACGCCGACCATCGCGCAACTGGCGGCGCGCGGCACGCGGGCCGCCGTCGTGATCACCGCCGGTTTCGGCGAGGGTGGCGATGCCGCCGGCGCGACACGGCGCCTGGCCATGCTGCGGGCGGCCAAGACCAACATGCTGCGCGTCGTCGGGCCGAACTGTCTCGGAATCATGGTGCCGCCGCTCGGGATCGACGCCACCTTCGCCCATCGCCTGGCGCCGGCCGGCGACATCGGCTTCGTCAGCCAGTCGGGCGCGGTGATCGCCGCCGCCATCGACTGGGCCGCCACCCACGGCGTCGGCTTCAGCAACGTCGTGTCGCTGGGCGACATGGCCGACGTCGATTTCGGCGACATGCTGGACTGGCTGGCGCTCGACGAACGCACGCGCGCCATCGTCCTGCACGTCGAGTCCATCACCAGCCCGCGCAAGTTCATGTCGGCGGCGCGCGCCGCGGCCCGCTCGAAGCCCGTCATCGTGCTGAAGGCCGGCCGCAGCGAGGCCGCCGCTCGCGCCGCCCATTCCCATACCGGCGCGCTGGCCGTTGCCGACGCCGTCTACGACGCGGCGTTCCGGCGCGCCGGCATGCTGCGGATCGAGGACCTCGATGGCCTGTTCGACGCTGCGGCGACGCTGAAAATCGCCCGCACCCTGCGTGGCGAGCGGCTGGCGATCATGACCAACGGCGGTGGTCTCGGCGTGCTCGCGACCGACGCGCTGATGCTGTTCGACGGCAGGCTGGCGACCTTGTCGCCCGACACGCTGGCGCGGCTCGATATCGGTCTGCCGGCGACCTGGTCGCACGGCAATCCGGTCGACATCCTGGGCGACGCGCCGCCGCCGCGCTACGAGGCCGCCCTCGATGCGTTGCTCGCGGACCCCGGTGTCGACGCAGCGCTGGTCATCAGCTGCCCGACCGCCGTCACGTCGGGCGAGGCCGCGGCCGACGCAGTCGTCGCCTCGGCCAGGCGCTCGGCCAAGCCGGTGCTGGCGGCCTGGGCCGGCGGCGAGGCGCAAGCCGAGGGCCATCGCCGTCTGGTGGCCGCCGGCCTGCCGACCTACGACACGCCGCGCCGGGCGGTGCGCGGCTTCATGGATCTGGTGCAGTGGCGGCGCAACCGCGAGGCGCTGATGCAGACGCCGCCCGCGCTGCCAGCCGACTTCCGGATCGATCGCGAGGCCGCCCGCGCAGCCATCGCCGCGGCACGCGCGGCCGGCCGGCTCGACCTGACGGAGCCCGAGGCCAAGGCGGTTTTGCGGGCCTGCGCGATCGACACCGTCGACACGCGGTCCGCCCGGACGCCCGAGGACGCGGCGAGCATCGCGACGCAAATCGGCGGACCGGTCGCGCTGAAAATCCTGTCGCCCGACATTTCCCACAAATCCGACGTCGGGGGCGTGGCGCTCGATCTGACCGGAGCCGACGCGGTGCTGTTGGCGGCGCGGGCAATGCACGAACGGGTCGCGCGCGCGAAACCGGACGCGCGGCTGGAAGGGTTCTCGGCCCAGCCGATGGCGCCACGTCTGGAATCGCGCGAACTGATTCTCGGTCTCGCCGAGGACAGGACGTTCGGCCCGATCGTGCTGTTCGGCCATGGCGGCACCGCCGTCGAGGTGATCGCCGACCGCGCCATCGGCTTGCCACCGCTCAATCTCGTGCTGGCGCGCGAACTGATGGGCCGCACGCGGGTCTGGCGCCTGCTGCAGGCGTGGCGCGACCACGCCGCCGTCGATCTCGACGCGCTGGCGCTGACGCTGGTGAAGGTCGCGCAGATCGCGGTCGATTTGCCGGAGATCGCCGAACTCGACATCAATCCCCTGCTCGCCCATCCCGGCGGCGTGCTGGCGCTGGACGCCCGCATCCGGCTGCGGCCCGGGGGCGCCGTCGCGCCGGGTCTCGCCGTCACGCCCTACCCGCAGCATCTCGAGAGCGAGACGGCGCTACCCGATGGTCGCCTCGTGCGGCTGCGACCGATCCGCCCCGAGGACGAGCCCGACCTGATCCGCATGGTCGCCCGCATGGACCGCGAGGACGTGCGCCTGCGCTTCTTCGCGCCGCTCAACGTCCTGTCGCACGACTTCGCCGCCCGCCTGACGCAGATCGACTACGATCGCCAGATGGCCTTGATCGCCGCAGGCGCGAACGCCGACGGATCGTCCGACCCGTGGGGCGTGGTGCGCCTCGCCAGCGATCCCGACGGGGCGCGGGCGGAGTTCGCCGTCGCGGTGCGCTCGGACATGAAAGGCGCCGGGCTCGGCACGCTGCTGATGAAGCGGATCATCGCCTACGCCCGCGATCGGGGCCTGCGGCGGGTCGAAGGACTGGTCCTGCGCGAGAACGCGCCGATGCTGACGCTGGCGAAGCGGCTCGGCTTCGTCGTCCAGCCACGCAGCGGCGAGCCCTCGGCGGTGCTCGTGGCGCTGGAGCTCTGAGCCGAGCGACTCGCGCGCCGGGCGGCGTCGCGGATTCCGCCGATACGCCCGCGGAAGGAGGCTGGAGTGGTCCCCGCGTCCCGACGCGGCGTCGCGCCGGTGGCGAGGCGGATCGTTTTCCCTCGCGTCGGGTCGGGCGCCGGGAATGGCGCAGACTATTCCGCCAATGCCTCGACCTGCACCAGGTTCGTGTTGTACGTCGTCGCGCCGCATGGTGCCGCGCGGTCCTCGGACAGCGCGTTGGCGCACCCCGACATGTCGGCGCCGCCGGCATCGGGCGCGAACCAGGCGCCTTCCTTGATCGAGACGACGCCGGACGCGATGCGGTCCGTCACTTTTGCCGGCAGTACGGTGGCGCCGCGATCGTTGAAGACCCGCACGCGCTGGCCGTTGGCGATGCCGCGGACGGCGGCGTCGGCGAGGTTGATCCAGACATCGTCGGGATCGACGCGGGCGAGTTTGGGCTGGTTGCCGTGGATCGAATGGGTGCGGGCGCGCGACTTGGGGCTGCACAGCATCAGCGGATGGGCCGCCGAGGGCGTCTGCGGCTCGACCCAGGTCGGGATCGCCGAGATGGCGCCGAGCCCGTAGGGGTCGGGTTTGGCCGCCAGCACGGTCGAGTAGATTTCGATCTTGCCCGACGGCGTCGAGAAGGGATGATTGTCGGGGTCGCCTATGTTGTCGGCGAAGGCAACGGCGTGTTTCGGCGCGGCGAAGCGCGCCAGGCCCTGGTCGCGGAAGGTCTCGAAATCGTCGACCGCGGCGCCGGTCAGCTCGCGCAGCCATGCCTCCTCGGTCTTGTCGTTGTAGTCGTTGATGCCCAGGCGTGCGGCGAGATCGGCGAAGATGTCGATGTCGTTGCGACATTCGTGCATCGGTTGGATCGCCTGCTTCATGTAGATCGCGTAGTGACCCGCACCCGACCACGGCGTGTGCACGTCGTTGCGTTCCCAGAAGGTGGTGGCGGGCAGCACGATGTCGGCATGGCGCGCGGTCGGGGTGAGAAAATGGTCCTGGGCGACGATGAACTCGACGCCATCGAGCGAGGCCGCGATCTTGCCGGCGTTGGGGGCCTGGTTGAACAGGTTGCCGCCCGCGGCGTAGATCAGCCTGATGTCGGCCGGGTAACCGCCCGCCGTGCCGCGCGCCAGCAGATCGGCCAGCAGCGGCGAGGCGACCCGCGCGTCGATCGGATTGGCGCCCGTCGGCAGGCTTTTGATGCCCGCGCGTCCGGTGGCGCCGTTGCTGGTGCCTGAACTGCCGCCGACGATGCCGACATTGCCGGTGATCGCCGCCAGCGCGTAGGCGGCGCGGTGGAACTGCTCGCCGAACGCGGTGCGTCCGGGCGCGTAGCCGCACTGGATGGCGGCGGGTTTCGTGGTGGCGAACTCGATGGCGAGGCGGCGGATGGTGGCAGCCGGCATGCCCGTGATCGTTTCCGCCCATTCCGGCGTCTTCGGCACGCCGTCGCTCTCGCCCAACAGATAGGATTTGTAGGAGGCGCCCTTCGGCGCCCCGTCGGGCAGATGCGCCTCGTCGAAGCCCAGCACGTGGCGGTCGCAGTAAGCCTGGTCGTGCAGGTTCTCGCTCACGATCACGTAAGCCATCGCGATCAGGGCAGCGGCGTCGGTCGACGGGCGGATGAACACGTGTTCGTCGGCCAGCATGGCGCTGGTGCGGGTGCGGCGCGGATCGACGCAGACGATGCGGGTGCCGGCCTTCCTGGCTGCCTTGAGATACTCCGGCGTGCCGGTGCCGAAGGTGCCGTCGGCCGGGCTCCAGCCCCACATCAGGATCAGCTTCGAATTGACGTAGTCGGTTGGCTCGCGCCCCGCGGCTTTGGGATCGGCCTTGGCGCCATAGACCATGCGGACGGCGAAGATCTCCGCTTCGGCCGACATGTTCGACCACAGCACGGTGCAACCCCCGAACTTGTAGAGGAAGCGTTGCGCGGCACCCCGACCGTGCAGCATCGAGAGGGTACCGCTGCGCGAGGCGTCGAGGATGGCGGCGCTGCCCCAGCACTCGCGTACCCGGCGCATCTCGCGCGCGACGTGGGTCAGCGCCTCGTCCCAGGATATCCGCTCGAATTGTCCGGCGCCGCGCGGACCAACGCGCCGCATCGGGTATTTCAGCCGGTCGGGATGGTAGACGCGCTCGATCTGGCCGATGCCGCGGGCGCAGGCCGGCAGCGGCGGCAGTTCGGGGTTCCATTTCGCCGGATCGGTCGAGATCTTCACGATGCGATCGTCGACGACATGGGCGTTGACCACGCAGCGTCCGCCGCAATTGTGGCCACAGGTGCTGGTGACGATCGTTTCGCCGACGCGCGCCGCCCGGCGCGGCTGCTGGTAGATGGTTCCCTCGGGCATCGGCGTCGCTCCCGCCGCGCTTGCGGCAAGCGAAGCTATCGCGTCGGCGGACCCGACGCTACCGGCGCGGGCGCGGCGCCGGCTGGGTCTCGAAGGATTTCAACTCCTCGATGCGGCCGAGCCAGGACACCGCCGAGCGGTGCCAGACCTGCGCCTTCGGCGTCAGCTGGTGGCGCTGGCGGGCGGTGCCGAGGCGCAGCGAATAGACCTTCGGATCTTCGGGGTCGGCGCCGTGGATCGAGGTGCCGCAGTCGGGACAGAACGAAAGCGCGCGGCGGGCGCCGCTTTCGGCCGTCTTGACATGCACCTTGAGGGTGCCTGCCAGCAGGCGGAAATTCTCCCGCGCGACCATCGTGCCGTAGCGGAAGGCGCCCGCGGAGTTCACCTGGCAATCGGTACAGTGGCAGATCACGACGGTGTCGGGGTCGATGGTCGCCTCGTAGCGGACATGCCCGCACAGGCAGGCGCCGTCGATCTGCATCGTGGTGTCCCTTCCGCGAGAGGTAGCGCGTCCGCCGCTACTGCATCCGCGCCCGCATCTGCTGGCGCAGATGGTCGATGGGCAGCTGGTGGCCTTCGATTTCGTGGTGCCAGTAGGTCCAGCCGTTGCACGAGGGCGCGCCCTGGACGGCGGCACCGACCTGGTGGATGGAACCGCGGATGTCGCCGAACGGACCATGCGTGGTCAGCGTGCCGTCGGCCTTCACCCGCGCGTGGATGCGCCCCGTGGGATCGGCCAGGGTCGAGCCGGGCCGCAGCAGCCCGGTCTCGATCAGGGCGCCGAAGGGGATGCGCGGCTCGCTGCGTTTGGCCGGCTTGTTGAGGATGTCGGCGGCGTCGAGTGGCTCGATCGCCTCGATGCGGGCGCGCGCCACCTCGGCGTAACCCTCGTCGCGCTCCAGCCCGATATAACCGCGGCCCAGCCGCTTGGCGACCGCGCCGGTGGTGCCGCTGCCGAAGAACGGGTCGAGCACGATGTCGCCGGGGTTGGTGGCGGCCATCAGGCAGCGGAACAGCAGGGCTTCCGGCTTCTGCGTGGGATGCGCCTTGCGGCCGTTGGCGTCCTTGATGCGCTCGCCGCCGGTGCAGATCGGCAGGGTCCAGTCCGAGCGCATCTGGATGCCCTCGTTGAGTTCCTTCATCGCCTCGTAATTGAACGTGTAGCTCTTGCGGCGCTGGTCGCGGGCTGCCCAGATCAGCGTCTCGTGGGCGTTGGTGAAGCGCTTGCCGCGGAAGTTCGGCATCGGGTTGGTCTTGCGCCACACCACGTCGTTGAGCAGCCAGAAGCCGATGTCCTGGAGCGACGTGCCGATGCGGAAGATGTTGTGATAGCTGCCGATCACCCACAGCGTGCCCTCGGGCTTCAATACCCGCCGCGCCGCCGTCAGCCAGGCGCGCGTGAAGGCGTCGTAGGTCGCGAAATCGGCGAACCGGTCCCAGTCGTCGTCGACCGCGTCCACCTTGCTGTTGTCGGGCCGGTGCAGGTCGCCGCCGAGCTGCAGATTGTAGGGGGGGTCGGCGAACACCATGTCCACCGACCCCTCCGGGAGCTCATTCATGAGAGTGACGCAATCTCCAACCAGAATACGGCCGTCGACTTTTTTGGTGCGTCGCATGAACTTATTCCCTTGGCAATATGTTCCGAGGTGGAAAAGCGCTCTTCAATACGAGCGGAATCATGCCCGACTAAGATTCCTACGTCAATAAAAAATCTTGTTGAATCAATAATTTATTATAGAATCTTAATATATCACTATAAATAGAATCACCGTGACTCGCCCCCACTACATCTTGTGGGTCGGAGCTTCTCCTGGCCCAGGCCGATCAATCAGCAAGCGGGCGACCGGCGCGAAGGTCCGGCGGTGATGAGCGGTAACGCCATGTTTTTCCAGTGCCCGAAGATGCGCGGCGCTGCCGTAGCCGGCGTTGGTTTCCCAGCCATAGACGGGGTAGCGCCGCGCCAGCAGCGACATCAGATGGTCGCGCGTGACCTTGGCGACGATCGAGGCGGCGGCGATGGCGTAGACTGTCGAATCGCCCTTCACGACGGCGTGCCCTTCGCAAGATAGCCCCGGCGGCACGAGATTGCCGTCGACCAGGGCGGCGACCGGACGCGCCGGCAGCGCCGCGAGCGCCCGCCGCATGGCCACGAAATCGGCTTGCAGGATGTTGATCGCATCGATCACTCGCACCCCCGCGGCGCCGACCCCGACATGGAAGGCATCGCTGGCGCGGATGGCAAGGAAGGCCTGCAGTCGCCGTTT
The DNA here is from genome assembly GCA_945878895.1 of Caenispirillum bisanense. Taxonomy (GTDB): domain Bacteria; phylum Pseudomonadota; class Alphaproteobacteria; order Reyranellales; family Reyranellaceae; genus CAMDVZ01. Next base: position 9,188 of record CAMDVZ010000123.1, read on the forward strand.
CGCGGTCAATTTCTTGGAATCGTCGAGCAGCGCCAGGACCGCCGGGTCGACCCGAACGCGGTCGATCACGACGGCGGCGGCCACGACAGGTCCCGCCAGCGGTCCGCGGCCCGCCTCGTCGATGCCCGCGACCGGACCGGCAAAACGCGCTTCGAGACGAAAATCGGGCATGGAGGCGACGCAAGAGGGCGGAAGGCGCTACAATGGCGCGCCATGAGTGGAGACGGAAGCGCCTGGGACGTCATCGCGGGAATCGTCGCCGACGATCCCGACGCGATGCTGTGTCTCTCGGCGGTCCGCGCGCTCGACCTGCCCGACGCCTGGATCGCCGCGGGCTTCGTGCGCAACCGTGTCTGGGACCATCTCGCCGACGGCGACGACGTCGACGTGGTCTATTTCGACGCCGAGGATCCGGAGGGGCGGCGCGAGCCCGAACACGAGGAGCGTCTGGCGCGCGCGCTGCCCGGTGTTCGCTGGCAGGTCCGCAACCAGGCCCGCATGCACCTGCGCAACGGCGACGAGCCCTATCGCGACTGTGCCGACGCGGTCGCGCACTGGCTGGAGACCGCCACCGCCATCGGCATCCGGCTGCGCCCCGACGACGCGTTCGACATCCTGGCACCGCTCGGCGTCGGCGAGCTGATGGCCTTCGTCTGCCGCCCCAGCCGGACGGGCCTCGTCAAGCTCGACCAGTACCGCGCCCGCGTCGCCGCCAAGGGCTGGCGGGAGCGCTGGCCGGAACTGGCGGTGATCGATCCGGTTTAGGTTCCCGCCGCCTCGCGCAGGCGGGTGAAGATGGCGACGATGGGCTCGAGCAGCTCGGAGTCGGGCTTGCCGTGGGTGGCCTGGGCGTAGCGGACATAGTCGCCGCACAGCATTTCCATCAACGGCGAATAGGCCTCGGGCTCGCGTTCGAGGAACGGGCGAAGCCGCCGCACGCCTTCGTGGGCGCGGTCGCGCGCCTCGACCATGCGGGTTTGCCCGGCGAGGAAACGGCCCTCAGTGCCCAGCGACAGGGCGAGGTCGGGCGAGAACTGTTCGCTGTTGCCGCCGGCCAGTCGCCGGTACAGCACGGTCGCCTCCTGGGCCGCCGCCAGCGCCTCGTCGCTCCGGCCAGCGGCGTCCATGGCGATGGCGACGGTGTTGAGCGCCAGCGCCAGATCGGGCACGGCGGCGTGGTCGGAGACGACCTGGGCGCGGCGCAGCTCGAGAATCTCGACGGCAGGCGCCAGCGTCTCGGGCACGCGGTCGAGCGCGCTCAGCACGCTGGTCTGGATCTGAAGTGCCTGGGCGAGATTGGCGGCGGCCGAGGGATCGGTCGCCAGGCGCCCGCGATGATGCGCGACCGCCTCTTCGGCCATTGCCAGCGCCTGTTCCGGCGTGAGTTCGTCCTGCGTGGCCATGTCGGCGCTCCCGTGCGTGGAGCCCGACTGTATCAGCCCGCGCGCCCGGCGGCACGCATCGTCAGGCCTTCGTGCCGGTCATCTTCAGCAGAAGCGCCCATTGCTCGTCGGTGGCGGCGACCACCGACAGGCGCGACTGACGCACGAGGCCGAATTCCTTCAGCGCCGGCTCGGCCTTGATTTCCGCCAGCGTCACGGCACGCGCGACAGGCTTCACGGCCTCGACGTCGACCATGCCGAACTTGCCGCTCTCGTCGGTGTGGTCGGGATAGTATTCCTTGACGATCTTCACGATGCCGACGATCGCCAGGCCCTCGTTGGAATGGTAGAAGAAGGCCAGATCGCCCTTCTTCATCGCTTTGAGGTTATTGCTGGCCTGGTGGTTGCGCACGCCGCTCCAGAAGGTGCGCTTGTCGGCCACCATCTTGTCCCAGCCGTAGACCGACGGCTCCGATTTCACCAGCCAGTACGCCATCGTCGTCCCCGCCCCGCCTGTTTGGATCTCGCGCGACTATGTAGCGGTTTCGCGCCGATCCGCGCACGCGAAACCGACGTCGGGCGAACGAGGCTAGCCGCCGAACGGATCGATCCCGGCCCAGTCGGTGACCAGGACCGCCTGCCAGCAGGTGTTCTTGCCGTGGGCGCCGGTGCTGCTGGCGGAAGGCAGGTCGACCACCATGCCGATGTGGCCGCCGGCGATGCCGTGGGCGCTGACCAGATCGTTGCGCACGACGCCGTCCGAACCAAGTCCCCGGATGCGGAAATTGACGCCGACGGTGTCGTCGGCGCTTTTCGACATCAGGGTGCG
>CAMDVZ010000124.1 GCA_945878895.1 Caenispirillum bisanense
GGGGGCTCCAGTGCGCCCTCTTCGCCATGCCCCGCCGTCCCACCCGCGCCGCTCGCGCCAGCGCCAGAAAGCGTCTCGCCGAGGCACCGCGACGACGACGATCACAGGCCAAAATCGCCCAAACCGCCTTATCCTAGCGCCTATGGGGCAACCGGAGACTAACCGCCATGGTGGTTAGCGACGTTGACTCGTCGGCGGACGCAGCGGTTCCGCCCGCCCGCTACATCGCCATCGCCGTTGCCGTTGCCGTTGCCGTTGCCGTTGCCGCCGCCGCCGCCGCCGCCGAGATGCCGTCGCTGGCAGTCACAGGCCATTGTAATTGTTGCATGATCATACCTTCCCTCGCCAACGGCGGGGGAAGGTGGCCGAAGGCCGGATGGGGGTGGGTGTCGATACGAGCACGCTGTCGCCGGGCATGCGCATCGTCGATACGACGGCGCGAAGCGCAACCATCCTTTTGCTTCCGCGCTCGTTGATCGCGAAGAGGAAGGGATCGCGCTTCGCGCCGTCGCATGGACGACGTTGGAAAACATCGGCGGTATTGGCGTTCGGCGCCCCACCCCCATCCGCCCTTCGGGCACCTTCCCCCGCCGTTGGCAGGGGAAGGTATGAATAGTGCGTAATTTCAACGGGTTGGGTGTGACATGCTACCGAAATTCCAAGCCGATAACGCCCTCCCCCGCTTCACTCCGCCGCGTCGGCCTTCTTCGCCTCCGGAGCCTCGAAGGCACCGGGCCGGAAGCCGCCCTGAGGTGCGGCGGCGGCGTTTTTCATGGTGATGTCGAAGGCAGCCTGGGCGGCGGCGTCGCCCTTGATGGTGGCGCGGATCGACTCGACGCGGCCGCCCATCAGTTCGTGCTGGTGGCGGACCAGGTACTCGGCCGAGTCGCGGAGATTGGCGGTGTAGCCGTTGAGTTCGGGGATGACATAGCGAGCGAACAGTTCCCACGAACGCAGCGTCGCCTCGCGGTTGGCCCAGTCGTGGGCGAAGCCGAGCACGACGCCGAAGCCGCCGGTCACCTCCTGGAGGGTGCGGATCAGTTTCACCAGCTCGTCGGGGGTGCCGACCACCGCCGAGCCGGTGCCGCCGCCGGGGCCGCCGGTGGTCTGGGCCAGCAACTCCCACTTGTCGGCGACGTGTTTGGCGCCGAGCTGGCCCAGCACCCGGGCGCGGTATTCGTTGTGCCACCAGTGAAGGCCGTCGACCGCCTCGGCCTCCGCTTGCTTTTTCGATTCCGCGAGATGCCACGACAGCACGACGCGCCAGTTCTTGCGGTCGACGGTTTTGCCATGCTTTTTCGCGGCTTCCTCGGCGAAGTTCCACTGCACCGGCAGAGCCTGGAGGCCCTCGACCGAGGTCGAGCCGATCGACAGCGCGCCCATGCCGTATTTGCCCGCCAGCTGCATCCCCGATGGGCTGATCGAGGAGGCCGCCGCCATTGGCAATTCCTCCTGCAAGGGCAGGATCTGCAGGCGGGCGTCGTTGAGGGTGAACCACTCGGATTTCTGGGTGAAACGCTCGCCGTTGAGCAGTCTGACGATGACGCCGAGCGCCTCGTCCTGGCGGTCGCGCAGCACCAGCTGGTCGACCCCGAAGGTGCGCGCGTCGGACGGCAAAGCGCCGGGGCCGGTGCCGAAAATCACCCGCCCGCCGGTCATGTGGTCGAGCTGCACGATGCGCTGGGCGGTCGTGAAGGGGTGGTGGTAGGGCAGCGACACCACGCCGGTGCCGAGCCTGATGCGGTGGGTCCGCTCGCCCGCCGCGGCGAGGAACAGCTCGGGCGAGCCGATCGTCTCCCAGCCCGAGGAATGGTGCTCGCCGCACCAGAACTCGTCGTAGCCGAGCTGATCAAGATGCGCGGCCAATGCAATATCGCGCCTGAACAGCAACGCCGGATGCTCGCCGACGGGATGGTGCGGCGCCAGAAACGCGCCGAATTTCATGCGGCCCATCGAAACCCCTTCCATCATGCTCTTTGTCGCCCGATCCTGGCACGCTCCGCCGCTGCGGCCCAGCGACTTGCGGTGCTTCAGTCAAACGCCAGCGTGAGCTGGCCCGAGGCCGGTTCGCCGCGCGCCTCGAAGCCCGAAAACGTCACCCCCAGCAGCCGCACCGCATGGCGCAACGGAAACACGTCGCGCGCCAGCTCCGCGGCGATCGCCCCGGCCGCCGTCCGGTCGCTCATCGGCGCGACGCTCGTGCGGCTGCGCGTGACCTGCTGGAAGTCGGCGTACTTGATCTTCACCGTGATCGTGCGGGCCGAAATGTTGCCGCGCGCGCAATGCTGCCAGACCTCCGCGAACAGTTTGTCGATCGCCGCCAGGATATCCTCCAGCTTCGCCAGATCGCGCTGGAACGTGGTTTCCGAGCCGACCGATTTGCGCGGCCGATCCGGCACCACCGCCCGCCCGTCCTCGGCCCGCGCGATGGCGAAATAATGGGCGCCGGCCTTGCCGAATTTCTCGGTCAGGAATTCCAGCGTCCGGTCGCGCAGATCCGCACCGGTGGCGATCCCCAGACTCTCCATCTTCGCCGCCGTGACCGGCCCGATGCCGTGGAACTTGCCAACCGGCAGCGCCGCCACGAAGTCCGGCCCCTGTTCGGGCAGGATCACGAACTGTCCGTTGGGCTTGCGGTGATCGGAGGCCAGCTTGGCGAGGAACTTGTTGAAGGAAATGCCGGCCGACGCCGTCAGGCCCGTCGTTCCGAGAATCCGTGCCCTGATCTCGCGCGCGATCCGCGAGGCATAGGGGATGCCCTTGAGGTTGGTCGTGACGTCGAGATAGGCCTCGTCGAGCGACAGCGGCTCGACCAGCGGCGTGTAGTCCTCGAAAATGGCCCTGATCTGGCGCGACACCTGTTTGTAGACCTCGAAGCGCGGCTTCACGAACACCAGCGCCGGACACAGCCGCCGCGCCGTCACCGAGGGCATCGCCGAACGCACCCCGAAGCGGCGCGCCTCGTAGCTGGCCGCGGCCACCACGCCGCGCTCGCGGCTGCCGCCGACCGCCACCGGAAGGCCGCGCAACGCGGGATCGTCGCGCTGCTCCACCGAGGCGTAGAACGCGTCCATGTCGACGTGGATGATCTTGCGGATGTCGCTCGGCTCCATGCCGGCGAGGGTATCACGGTCCCCGGATGCCCGCGATTTCGCGCCGCGCGGCGCCGCGGCCGGTTGACGCCGGCCCCGCCTTTCGTCAAGGGAGCGCATGGAAACCGCCAAAGTCATCACTTCGTACCGCAAGCACTGGGCCCACCGGTTCGGCACGGCGCCCTTCCTGCCGATGTCGCGCGCCGAAATGGAGCAGCTTGGCTGGGACGCCTGCGACATCGTGCTGGTGACCGGCGACGCCTATGTCGATCATCCCAGCTTCGGCATGGCCATCGTCGGCAGGCTGCTGGAATCGCAGGGTTTCCGGGTCGGAATCATCGCCCAGCCGGACTGGCGCGACGCCAAGGCGTTCAAGACGCTGGGCAAGCCGAAGCTGTTTTTCGGCGTCACCGGCGGCAACATGGATTCCATGGTGAACCGCTACACCTCGGACCGGCGGCTGCGGCACAACGACAGCTACACGCCCGGCGGCGAGGGCGGCAAACGGCCCGACCGGGCCGTCATCGTCTATTCGCAGCGTTGCCGCGAGGCGTGGAAAGACGTGCCCATCGTGCTGGGCGGCATCGAGAGCTCGCTGCGCCGGATCGCCCACTACGACTACTGGTCCGACAAGGTGCGCCGTTCGATCCTCGCCGACGCCAAGGCCGACATCCTGCTCTATGGCAACGCCGAACGCGCCGTGGTCGAGGTTGCCCACCGCATCGCCAAGGGCGCCGCGGCGTCCACGCTCGACGACGTGCGCGGCGTGGCGCTGTGGAAACAGGCCGTACCCGAGGGCTGGTTCGAGGCGCCGGCCGACGATCTCGACAGCGCCGACGAAGGCGCCAGGCTGCGCCCCGGCGACACGGTGGTGCGGCTGCCGGCGTTCGAGACGGTCGAGGCCGACCCGGAGGCCTACGCGCGCGCCTCCCGCGTGCTGCATCGCGAGAGCAATCCCGGCAATGCCCGTCCGCTGGTCCAGCGCCACGGCGATCGCGAGCTGTGGGTGACGCCGCCGCCGATCCCGCTGACCACGCCGGAAATGGATGCCGTCTACGAGCTGCCCTATGCGCGCGGACCGCATCCCTCCTACGGCGAGGCGGCGATCCCGGCCTGGGACATGATCCGGTTCTCCGTCACCATCATGCGGGGTTGCTTCGGCGGCTGTTCCTTCTGCTCGATCACCGAGCACGAGGGCCGCATCATCCAGAACCGTTCGGAAGGCTCGATCCTCCAGGAGATCGAGACGATCCGCGACAAGACGCCGGGCTTCACGGGAATCATCTCGGACATCGGCGGCCCGACCGCCAACATGTACCGGATCGCCTGCAAGGATCCGCGCACGGAGTCGCTCTGCCGCAAGCCGTCCTGCGTCTACCCCGAGATCTGTCCGAACCTGAACACCAGCCACGACTCGCTGATCCAGCTCTACCGCAAGGCGCGCGAGCTGCCGGGCATCAAGAAGGTGATGGTGGCGTCGGGCGTGCGCTACGATCTCGCCGTCGAAAGCCCGGAGTACGTCAGGGAACTCGTCACCCACCATGTCGGTGGCTACCTGAAGATCGCCCCCGAGCACACAGAGGGTGGGCCGCTCTCGAAGATGATGAAGCCCGGCATCGGCGCCTACGACAAGTTCAAGAAGCTGTTCGACGACGCCGCCCAAAAGGCCGGCAAGGAATACTTCCTCATCCCCTACTTCATCGCCGCCCATCCCGGCACCAGCGACGAAGACATGATGAATCTCGCGATCTGGCTCAAGAAGAACCGCTATCGCGCCGACCAGGTCCAGACCTTCCTGCCGTCACCCATGGCACTCGCGACCGCGATGTATCACTCCGAAGTCAACCCGCTGAAGGCGGTGCGGCGCGGCGTGTCCGAGCCCGTCGAGATCGTCAAGGGCATGCGCCAGCGCCGCCTCCACAAGGCGTTCCTGCGCTACCACGACGCGGAGAACTGGCCACTGCTGCGCGAGGCGCTGAAGACCATGGGACGCGCCGACCTGATCGGCCCCGGCAAACACCATCTCGTGCCGGCATGGCAACCGGCCGGTACCGGCCTCGGCGGCGGCGAAGGCAAACGGCTGGGCCGCAAGCACGGCGTCCAGCGCTTCGTCACCAAGGGCACGCCGGTGCCGATGCCGCACCTGGCGCCGCGCGGACCGCAGCGGTAGGGTTTCCACGGTCGAATGTCTCGTCGCGTCGGCGAGTTCGACCGCCAGGGAGGCTTCATGCTGTCGGCCGAACAATCGGCGATCCGCGACACGGTCCGGAAATTCGTCCGCAACGAGATCGTGCCCAACGCGGTCCAGTGGGACGAAGCCGGTTGCGCGCCGCCGTCGCTATGGCAGGCGATCGGCGAGATGGGGCTCTACGGCCTCTGCGCGCCGGAGGAATGGGGCGGATCGAACAGCGGCATCGTCGCCTGGGCGAGCGTCGTCGAGGAGGTCGCCTACGGCGACTGCGCCATCGCCAACCAGGTCGGCTTCCAGTCCTTTCCCTTCGTCGCCAAGCTGCTGGAACACGGCACCGACCGGCAGAAGGCCGAGTTCATGCGCCCCGTCATCGAGGGCAAGCACTACTCGGCCCTGTTGCTGACCGAGTCACATGCCGGCTCCGATCTCTCGACAGTGCGTACCCGTGCCGTCCGGCGCGGCGATCGCTGGGTGATCAACGGCGAAAAGGCGTTCATCACCGGCGGCGACAGCGCCGGCATCGCGATCCTGCTCGCGAGCACCGATCCCTCGGCGGGCAAGGCCGGGATGACCACGTTTCTGATCCACCCGCACCAGCCCGGCTACCGGGTCGTGCGCAAGGAGAAGAAGCTCGGTCACCGCGTCGTGGACATGTGCCAGATCGCGCTCGAGGATCTGGAGGTTTCCGACGAGAACGTGCTGGGCCCCGTCGGCAAGGGTTACCGGATCATTCTCGAGGGGCTCGACACCAACCGCATCGGCGTCGCCGCGCAAGCGGTCGGCGTCGCCCGGGCCGCCTACGACGAGGCGTTGAAATACGCGAAGCAGCGCGAGAGCATGGGCAAAACCCTGATCGAGCACCAGGCGCTCGGCTTTCGCCTGTCCGAGATGGCGACGCGCATCCAGGCGGCGCGGCAACTCTACCTCCACGCGGCGCGGCTCAAGGAGCAAACCGGCGAGCGGGTCATCGAGGCGTCGATGGCCAAGCTGTTCGCGTCCGAGACCGCCGAATGGGTCTGCACCAACGCGCTCCAGATATTCGGTGGTCTCGGCTTCGTCCAGGGCACGCCGGTCGAGAAGCTGTATCGCGACCAGCGCGTGCTGCAGATCTACGAAGGCACCAGCGAAGTGCTCAAGCTGATCATCCAGCGTCACATCGCGCAGGAAGGCTGAAAGGCTACACGCCTCGCGCTTTGGCTTTCCTTCCGGACCGGGTCTTGCCGTAGTGTGCCGCCCGCGAGCGGGAGACACAGATGCGCATCGAGATACTGGCCACCGGCGACGAGATTCTCGGCGGCAAGACCGTCAACACCAACTACAGCCACGTGGCGCGCCGTCTGCTCGAGGAGGGCCTGACGCCCTATTGGGGAACGACGGTGGGCGACGACCGGGCCAGCTTGCTGGCGGCGTTCCGTCAGGCCGCCGAGCGCGCCGACGCGGTGATCGTCAATGGCGGGCTCGGACCGACGGTCGACGACCTGTCGCAGGAATGCGCCGCGGAGGCCGCCGGCGTCGGGCTGGTGCTGCACGAGGCGTGGCTGGCGCGCATGGAGGAGTTCTACAAGCGCCGCAGCCGGACCATGCCGCCCAACAACCGCAAGCAGGCGATGCTGCCCGAGGGTTGCGAGTTCATCGACAATCCGATCGGGACGGCCTGCGGCTTCGCGCTGAGCATCGGCAAGGCGCGCTTCTTCTTCACGCCCGGCGTCCCTCGCGAGATGAAGCGCATGCTCGACGAGCAGCTGATCCCGCGCCTGCTGAAACTCGGCGGCGTGAGCGGCGTCACGCGGCTCAAGCGGTTCCATTCCTTCGGCATCGGCGAGTCGCGCGCCGACGAGATGCTGTCGGGCATCGACGGCCTGGCGGGCGGCGCCATCAAGCTGGGCTTCCAGGCCCACTATCCGCAGCTGGAAACCAAGCTGGCGGTACATGGCGCCGACGCGGCCGAGGTCGAGGCACGTCTGGCACCGGTCGAAGCGGAGGTACGCAAGCGGCTGGGCAACTTCGTGATCGCCGAGGACAACGACAGCCTCGAAAGCGTCATCCTGGGCGCCCTTGCGAATCGGGGTGGGTCGGTCGCCGTCGCCGAGACCGTCACCGGTGGCGCCGTGGCCGCCCGAATCGCGTCATTGGAAGGCGCCGAAAGCGTGTTTCGGCGCGGTATCGTGGCGCGCGATCTGGGACAACTGGGCGAAGCGACCGGCGCGCGCGCTTCGGCGATCTCGTCCGGTGTGTCGCCCGCCAGCGCCGGCGCGCTCGCGGGCGCGCTCAAAGCCAGCAGCGGCGCCAGCCACGCGCTGGTGGCGCTGGTCCAGCTCGACGAAGGCGCCGACCGGCTGGAGTTCGGTGGAGCCATCGAGCTCGCGGTGGCCGACGCGTCCGGCGTCGTGACGCGGAGCGCGAGAATGTCGGGTGGTCGGGACTGGGTACGGGTCGGGGCGGCCGAGCTGGCGCTCGATTGCCTGCGGCGGCATCTGCTTGGTCTGCCCGTCGAGGAGCGCGTCGACTTCGAACGGCGCTGAAGGCTCGCGACCGCATCGCCGCCGTTGACCGCGCGAATCCGCGGTCGGATAATGGCAAGCGCCACCGCCGGAACCGGCGCGTGGGCCGGGCTTCGGCGCGTCCGCGTCGAATGGACGCCGGCGCCGGTCGACATCCCCGGCGCGGGAGACTTGGACGATGAGCGGAACCTCTGCCGTCTCGACCTCCGGCATCCAGAACGTCGATGGATTGCTCGGCGGCGTCAAATGGGACGAAGCCGTCGTCGCGACCATCACCTACAGTTTCCCGACGGTGGCCGGGGCCTATGCCGACACCTCGGACTATCTGGAGGCGACCGATCCGAGCTTCGCGTCGATTTCGGTGCAGCAGCAGGTCGCGGCGCGCGACATTCTCGGTAGCGCCACGGGCTACACGCCGCTGTTCCGCTACGGCTCGTTCGCCTCCGTCGTCGACTACGCCTTCGCCAACGTCGCTTCGCCGGGCGCCGGAGCGGATACCGCCATCATGCGACTGGCGGTGACCAACGGAAACGACAATTCCACGGCGTTCGCCTACTATCCGGACGCGATCGAAACGAGCCCGGTCGGCGATCCGCGCGGCGGCGACAGCTGGTACAGCACCAACTTCGAATACAGCGCGCCGACTCTAGGGACGTATTCGTGGCTGACCCATGTCCACGAATTCGGCCACGCCATGGGCCTCAAGCATGGCCACGAGACCGGAGGACCCGGCAACACGGCGATGGCGAGCGACCGCGATTCGATGGAATTCTCGTTGATGTCCTACCGTAGCTTCATCGGCGCGGACACCGTGGGCGGCTACGTCAACGAGGAGTATGGCTACGCCCAGACCCTGATGTTGTACGACATCGCGGCGTTGCAGTTCATGTACGGCGCGAACTATGCGACCCACGACGGCGCCACGATCTACCGCTGGGATCCGCTGACCGGCGAGATGTCGATCGGCGAAGCCGGTGGGGGCCCGGTCGGCCAGGGCCGGCCCGGCGGACTTTCCGCGCCCGCGCACGCCAATCGTGTGTTCCTGACGGTGTGGGATGGCGGTGGTGCCGACACCTACGACTTGTCCAACTACGCGACGGACGTTTCGATCGATCTGCGGCCGGGCCAGTGGAGCGTCACGGCGCCGGACCAGCTGGCCAACCTCGACGCCTTCAGCGTCGCTGGAAACTTCGCGTGCGGCAACGTGTTCAACGCCTTGCTCCACAACGGCGACACGCGGTCCCTCGTCGAGAACGGTATCGGCGGTTCAGGCAGCGACACGCTGGTCGGCAACGACATCGCCAACACGTTGAGCGGCGGCGCCGGCAACGACCTGCTGTACGGGGGCGCAGGCGACGACGCGCTCAATGGTGGCACCGCGGGGGCCGGCAACGTCAACCAGCTGTTCGGCGGCGCGGGCAACGACACCGTCACTTACGCGGGCTACGTCGGCGGCGTCTATGTCGATCTCGGCACCGGCGGCGGCCATGTCGCGGGCACCTTCACCGACCTGATCTCGGGGGTCGAGAACGTGCTCGGCGGCGGCGCCAACGACGTGCTGGTGGGCGACGGTCTCGCCAACACGCTCGATGGCGGCACCGGCGCCATCGACGATCTCCTGTTCGGCGGCGGCGGCAACGACACACTGATCGGTCGCGGCCACGCGGCGACCAGCTTCAACCAGCTGTTCGGCGGCACCGGCTTCGACACCGTCGACTACGGCGCGGAGACCGGGCGCGTTTTCGTCGATCTGCGGGCGCCGGCCGGTCACGTCGACAACGGCTCTGGCTACGTGCTGAACGACCTGATGAATTCGATCGAGAACGCGCTCGGCGGTTCCGGCAACGACATTCTGGTCGGCACCGACGCCGACAACAACGCGCTGACGGGCGGCGGCGGCCAGGATCTGCTGTTCGGCTTCGGCGGCGACGACGTGTTGAACGGCGGTGCCGGCGGCACGGGAACCTACAACCAGCTCTGGGGCGATACGGGCTCCGACACCGCGTCCTACGATTTCGCGACCACCCGCGTCTATGCCGATCTCGGCGTCGTGGCCGGCTGGGTCACCGACGGATCGAGCCTGCTGGTGCTCAACGACGTCTACAATTCGATCGAGAACCTGATCGGCGGCGCCGTCGCCGATTCGCTGGTCGGCGACGGTCTGGCCAATCTGCTCCTCGGCGGCGGCGGCGCGGACTTGCTGTACGGCCGAGGCGGCAACGACACGTTCGTCTACCGCGCCGCGTCCGACAGCAATCTGACGACCGGCTACGATTCGATCGCCGATTTCGAGCATGGCGGCGACAGGATCGACTTCACGAAATTCGCGATCACCTCGGCGCAGGTGACGATCCTCGCTGCCGGCGGTTTCACCGCTGCGGTCTATGCCAACGTCGATGGCATCGCCGGCAACGATCTGGCGCTGGTGGTGACCGGCACGACGGCCTCGATCACCATGGCCGACATCCTGTTCTGACGAACGGCGGCGCTCGCATCCGCGGTCGGAACAGGACGTGCTTCAGTTCAGCCGCTTGCCGAGTCTGCCCGCCAGTTCCTGGATGAACTGCCAGGCGACGCGGCCCGAGCGGGCGCCGCGGGTGACCGACCATTCGCGCGCTTCGGCTTCGAGCCGGTCGCGGTCGACGTCGAGACCATGGCGGCGGGCGTAGCCCTCGACCATGGCGAAGAAGGTCGGCTGGTCGGCGTTGTGAAAACCCAGCCAGAGACCGAAGCGGTCCGACAGCGACACCTTCTCCTCGACCGCCTCGGCCGGATTGATGGCGGTCGAGCGTTCGTTCTCGATCATGTCGCGCGGCATCAGATGACGGCGGTTGGAGGTGGCGTAGAACACCACGTTGTCGGGCCGCCCCTCGATGCCGCCGTCGAGCACGGCCTTGAGCGACTTGTAGGCCGCGTCCTGGCCATCGAAGCTGAGATCGTCGCAGAACAGGATGAAATGGCGCCGGGCGCCGCGCAGCGCGGCGAGGATGGTCGGCAGGGTCGGTATGTCCTCGCGATGGATCTCGACCAGCGCCAGGGGGCGGCCCGGCAACTCGGCGTTGACGGCGGCGTGCGCGGCCTTCACCAGCGAACTCTTGCCGCTGCCGCGCGCGCCCCACAGCAGGGCGTTGTTGGCGGGCAGCCCTTTGGCGAAGCGCCGGGTGTTGTCGAGCAGGATGTCGCGCTGGCGCTCGATGCCCTGCAACAGGTCGAGATCGACCCGGTTGACCACCGGTACCGGCTCCAGCCGGCGGGTGTCGGCGTGCCAGATGAAGGCGTCGGCCGCCGTCAGGTCGGTCGGCGCCGGCGGCGGCGGGCTGAGTCGGTCGAGCGCGTCGGCGATGCGCCGCAGCAGGGGTTCGATGGTATCGGTCATGTCGGTACGCGCGCTTCGGCAATGGGAAGGGGCGCGCAACCTAGCAGCCTGTCGGACTTAAAGCATCGTGGGGGATGGTCGGGGATTCCCACGGGAATCGCGTCCGTATAGAATCGTGGGACGGCTTTGCGAAGGAGCGCCCCGCGATGAGCAACTTCCGCCCGACGGACCGCGAGACCAGCTATCT
>CAMDVZ010000125.1 GCA_945878895.1 Caenispirillum bisanense
TGTCGACGACGGTCTGGATCAGCACCGCACTGTATTGGGGCAGGTTGCTCGCCATCACCACGACGTCGACGCCGCCGGGAAACGGCGTCACGGTGAAGTCGCCGGCCATCGTGGTCACGCGGTCGGCGACGCCGTGTTGGGCGATGTAGTCGTTGGCGACCACGGTCACCGGCGGCAGGTCGAACACGATGGCGCGCAAGGTCGGCCATGTCTGCGCCGCCACGATGCTGTAGGCGCCCGAGCCACCGCCGAGATCGAGCAACAGCTTGCGTCCCGACAGATCGACCTGTTTCGCGAACCGCCGGCCGGCCCCCATCCCGATCGAGTTGGTGGCGGCGTGGTAGCGGCGCGCGTCCTCGACGGTGAAGTTCGTGTAGTCGCCGAGCACCCGGACTTCCTTGCTCCGCAACGCCTCCGACAGTTTGCCCCAGCGGTCCCAGCGCGGCTTGGTGAAGGTCATCCACGGCCCGGCGTAGCGCGGCGAGCCCTTGACAAGGAAACGCTCGACGTCGGGGGCGTTGGCGAACCGTTCGCCGGTCTTCTTCAGCAACGTCATCGCCGTCAGCACGGTGACGATCCGCTCGGCGTTGCGTTCGGTGATGTCGAGCGCCCTCGCCACCGCCGGGATCGTATCGTCGCCCCTCGAAATCGCGGAGAACAGATCGATCTCGACCGCCGCCATCAGGGCCGCACTCTGCTGGTAGGACAAGGCCAGCGCCTGCAGACGCGTGGTGTCGAGACGGTCGGTTGGCAGCGTCATGGCGTTTCCCCGTGGTCTGGTTGGAGCGATACTAGACGCCGCGACGGCGTCGGCGGAAGCGGCGAAACCGGATGGAGTCCGGAGGCGCGCGCGAGAGTGCTCTATCGGGAATCCCCGGTGGTCGTCGGCGGCGCCGATCGCGCATCGTAGCCCGCTCCGACGTTCCGGTCGCGCGCCGCGAGCGTCGGCGAAGTCGTCCACCGACGCATGAAGTCATCGACGGACTCGCGGGTCAGCCCCCAGCGCCGAACGAGATAGTACAGCATGGCGTACGATCTGTCGGGATCGTCGATGCCGTCCCCGAAGTTCCGGCCCGGGTCGGAGTCAAACAGATCCTCGCGCAGCATCGGCCAGAAGCGCCTAAAGTAGGACACGAACGTCGCGCCCAGCGGAACCCGAACCATCTCCTCGTCCATGTCGCCGCGCGTAATGGCCACGGCGATGAACTCCATGTAGTTCAGGATATAGATCGCGGAATCATGGGGCGGGTACGTCGCACGCCCCGAACTCGCATGCACCGCGTATCCATCGGTCAGGCTCCGCCGATCGTCGCGAAGCATGTCGAGTTGCTGGTCCGTGATTGGCCGGTCGAGGCGATAGTGTGAGCGCGCGTTGACCCGATGCGTGTTGTAGAGTTCGCTGTTTCGCATGTTCATCAGCACGTTCATCGTGTGCTGCTTGCGCGCGATCGACGCGGCCGTGTAACGCTGGACTATCCAGCCGACGGTCGCCAGCCAACCAACGACGGCACCGACGACGGCCGCCGGGAAACCCGAGGCGGTCGAACAGGACTTGCTGCCATTCAGCAAATCCTCGATCGCCTGCGGCATCCGCCCGACGCAGACACCCAGCATCAACCACACCAACAGTGAAAGGAAGATGATCGATACAGCGGCGAGCCACACCCAGAGCAAGCGGCGCGGCGGACGCCCCAGACGACGGAGCGACAGATAGATATTTATGCGGGCCAGCAAGCCGGACATGTTGCCGGAACCAAGGTCAGGCCGAAAGGCCGACCTCAGACTTCGGGGCGACCATGGTTTGTCGACATATCGGTACTCCAGTGCGAAAGCCTGCCCGCAATATAGGGGCGTGCTTCGTCCGGCACAATGCCGCGCGGACCTATAACGCCCGCCTCCCGGCGATCTCCAGCAGTTTCGCCACGTCGCCCGCCGCCGTCTCGAACGAGGTCACCATCCGGTAGGCCTGCTCGCCCGGCCGGTCGCTCGGCCACGGGTAGTAGTTGAACCCCGCTGCCTTCAGCGCCGCGTCGATCTCGTCGGGCAGCACGACGAACAGCTCGTTGGCCTCGACCGGATAGAGCAGCCGCACGCGGTTGAGGCGGCCGAGCCCGTCGGCCAGGGCGCGCGCTGCGGCGTTGGCGTGGCGGGCGTTGGCGAGCCAGAGGCCGTCCTCCAGGTAGGCATCGAGCTGCGCCGACAGCAGCCGCATCTTGGAGAACAGATGACCACCGCGCTTGCGGCGGAATTCGAACTCGCGCGCCAGCGCCGGATCAAAAAACACGACCGCTTCGGCCGCCAGCGCGCCGTTCTTGGTGGCGCCGAACGACAGCACGTCGACGCCGGCCCGCCACGTTGCGTCGGCCGGCGAACAGCCGAGATGGACCAGCGCGTTGCCCAGCCGCGCGCCGTCCATGTGCAGCTTCAGGCCGCTTCGCCGACCGATGGTGGCGATCGCGGCGACCTCGTCGGGCGTGTAGCTGGCGCCGCACTCCGTCGCCTGGGTAATCGAGATCGCGGCCGGCTGCGGATGATGCACGACGCCGCGGACATCGTCGGCCAGCGCCGCGGCCAGCGCGGCGGCGTCGATCTTGCCGGCCGGTCCCGCCACCGGCTGCAGCTTGGCGCCGCCGGAGAAGAACTCCGGCGCGTTCGCCTCGTCGACGTTCACGTGCGCGGCGGGATGGCAGAACACGACGCCCCACGACGTCGTCAGGCACGACAGCGCCAGCGCGTTGGCGGCGGTGCCCGTCGCGACCGGATAGGCCAGCAACGTGTCGTGCTCGAACGCCGCGCGCAGTTTCGCGGTGACGCGCGCCGTCAGGTCGTCGGCGCCGTAGGACGACATCGGTCCGGCGCGGCAGGCGCGGGCGAGCGCGTCCATGATCGCGGGATGGGCCCCGGCGGTGTTGTCGCTGCGAAAATCCATGGTCGTCCGATCCTCTTTCAACGTCTCTTCACGGTCGCCGCGCGGCCGGCCCGCACACCAACCACAAGTGGCATCGCGCGTGACAGACGACACCCCGCCGGCGTATGCTGCGTCCGTCGTTAGCCTTCGCGTGCGTCCCCGTCTCACCAATGGAGGATATGCCATGGCCGAGCCAGACTTCAAAAACCTCAATCAGACGATCAAGAGCTCCGGCGCGGCGTGGATCGCGGCGAAAACCTCGCACAGCAAATATTGGGGTCTGCCGGCCTCGACGTCGCTGTTCGGGCTGGCGCTCGATCCCGAGAAGGCGCTGGCCGAGTCGCTCGCCGCGCGCCGCACCGAACCACGGCGCATGATGGCCGTCGCGCCGCCGCCCAAGCGGGTCGACTGGCGCTCCTCGAAGAACAAGAACTACGTCACGCCGGTGCGCGACCAGGGCTCGTGCGGTGCCTGCGTGTCGTTCGCGACCTGCGCGGTGCTGGAAAGCCGCTCGCTGATCGCGACGGGCAAGCCCGGCGTCGATCTCGACCTGTCGGAAGCGCACCTGTTCTTCTGCGGCACGAAAAACGCCTGTGCCGTCGGCTGGACGTACGAACCCGCCATGGCTTTCGCCAAGAAGAACGGCGTCGGCAAGGAAGCCGATTTCCCCTACACGCCGGGCAACCAGGCCTGCCGGGCGATCGACCCCGTCGTGAAGGTCAAGACCTATACCGGATGGGCCTCGACGATGGCCCGCAAGCAGGCCCTGACGCGCGGGCCGGTGGTCGGCGGCCTCCAGGTGTTCGGCGATTTCTACGCCTACGCCGGCGGCGTCTATCAGCATGTCGGCGGCGACTTCGTCGGCTGGCACGCGGTGGCGATCGTCGGCTACGACGACGTCGCGGGCTGCTGGATCGCCAAGAACAGCTGGGGTACCGGCTGGGGCGAGCTCGGCTTCTTCCGCATTGCCTATGGCGATTGCGGTATCGACAACAAGGTGATGTTCTACGAACCCGAGGTCAGGGTCCTGGCGGGAGCCGGACTGGCCTGACCCGGAGGCACGATGACCGCGATCACCCGCCACCCTCCCGTATCGGCGCGTCGAGGCGACCGTCTGTCGTTCGACGCGCCCCGCGAGGGCGTGGGTGGCTATCGCTGGTCCGCCGACATCGACCCCGGCGTCGGCGCCGTGACCGAAACGGGCGTCGCGCAGCCCGGCGGCCTCGTCGGCGGCGGCGCGGTGGCACGCTTCGCCCTGGACATCGTCGGCCCCGGCACCGCAACGCTGCGCCTGTCGCTGCGCCGTCCCTGGGAAAAAGACGCCGCCGAGATCGTCGAGTATCCGATCCGCGTCGAATCCTGATCGCGCGGCCTCAACCCTCCGGCGACCGGCAGATCGCCTCCAGCCGGTTGCCGTCGGGGTCGCGCACGAAGGCGGCGTAATAGTCCGGCCCGTAGTTCGGACGGTCGCCGGGCGGACCATCGTCGGTGCCACCTTCGGCCAGCGCGGCGGCGTGGAAAGCACGCACCGCTGCCCGGCTGGGCGCCCGGAAGCACCAGTGGCGGTTGTCGGCAACGACCGCGTCACTCAGGAAAACCGACATGAAGCACAGGCTGGTCCCGCGCTCGCCATAGCCGATGGCGCGCTCGCGCCGGTTCACGCGCGGATAACCGAGCGTTCCCAGAACTGCGTCGTAGAAGCGCCCGGCGCGGTCGAGATCGGTGGTGGTGATCGAGACATGGTCGAACATGCCGCTACTCCGCGGCGCGCGTGGCCGGAAAACGAAGCGTGCCCAGCAGGGCACCGTTGACCGGATCGACCACGTAGCCGACCGAGCGTCCATCGCGCAGGCGCAGATGGACGACCAGCCGGTCGCCCGCCGCGCTCATCGAGACGATCTCCGCGCCGGCCGGAATCGCGACGTCGACCGGTCCGAACCCGCGCGGTCCGGGCCCGGCGGGGGGCGGCACCGCCGGCGGCCGACCGACCTCGTTGACGCCGGCGATTTCCGCCGGCGGCGGTTTGGGCGTAAACATCCGCCGGCCGAGCTCGACCAGCACCACCACCAGCCCGACCACGATCAGGATGCCCATGACAACGACCAAAGTCTTAAGCCAGCGGTGGTCTCGCGATACCGGTTGCACCATGCGGGTTCATCCTCGTTGCCCCTTGCCGCGTCGATGAGCGACGCCGACACGCCCGCGGCGGGCCGTCACGAAATCCTCGTCGCCGAGGCCGATGTCGGCGAACGCACCGACCGGGTGATCGCCACCCGCTTGCCGGGCCTCTCGCGCAGCCGGGTAAAGATGCTGATCGATGCCGGCCAGGTGACCTTGCTGGCCTCCGGCGCGGCGGGCGCGACCTTGGCGGAGGCCTCTCGCAAGGTCAAGGCGGGCGACATCCTGACGATCGAGGTGCCGGAGAGCGCGCCCGCGACGCCACTGGCGCAGGAGATGGGCCTCGCCATCCTGCACGAGGATTCCGACCTGCTGGTGCTCGACAAGCCGGCCGGCCTCGTCGTGCATCCGGCTCCCGGCAATCCCGACCACACGCTGGTCAACGCCCTGCTGGCCCATTGCGGCGACACGCTCAGCGGCATCGGCGGCGTGCGCCGTCCCGGCATCGTCCACCGCCTCGACAAGGACACCTCGGGCGTGATGGTGGTGGCCAAGAACGACTTCACGCACCGCGCGCTGTCGGAGCTTTTCACCGCGCACGACATCGAGCGTGCCTACCGCGCCATCGTGCATGGCGGACCGATGCCGCCGGCGGGACTGATCGAGGGCGCCATCGGCCGCCACCGCACCGATCGCAAGCGCATGACCGTGGTCGACCTCGGCGGCAAGGCGGCTGCGACACGCTACCGCACCATCGAGCGCTTCGGCGTGCCGCAGGCCCGCGCCAGCCTGCTGGAATGCACGCTGCTCACCGGGCGCACTCATCAGGTCCGCGTCCACCTCGCCAATCGCGGCCATCCGCTGATCGGCGATTTCGTCTATGGCCGTGGTCGCGCGGCACGTCACGCCGGTCTGCCGGAATCGGTTTCGTCATTCTCCCGTCAGGCTTTGCACGCTTTTCGCCTCGGCTTCGTCCACCCGCGCACACGCAAGACCCTGTCGTTCGAAACGGCGCCACCGGCCGACTTCGAAGGCGTGCTGAAGGCCCTGAGAGCCGCCTTCCCCGCCCTGTCGCGCGGCTGAATGGACGTTTACTTTCAATCACTTGGCCGTGAATTCGGGGAAGTCCGCCACAGTCCGGTCACAATCCCAACCAGAATGCTCGGGTATTGACTACGGCGCACGTTGGCTCATAATTGGCACTCTAGGTTCGGGAGTGCCAATCCAAGGGCTCCCGGTCTGCGTAACGGGTCAACAAAGGCATCGATGCTTCGGGTCGATCGCCGAAAGGAGTTGGACCATGGCTACCGCTACCGCGACTCTGCCCGCCGTCATCGGCTCGCTCTCTCCGGAGAGCAACCTCACGCGTTACCTCCAGCAGATCCGCAAGTTCCCGATGCTGGAGAAGGACGAGGAATACGTCCTCGCCAGGCGCTGGCGCGAGCACGAGGACACCGAAGCCGCCCACAAGCTCGTGACCTCCCATCTGCGCCTCGTCGCCAAGATCGCCATGGGCTATCGCGGCTATGGCCTGCCGCTGGGCGAGCTGGTCGCCGAAGGCAACGTCGGCATGATGCAGGCGGTCAAGCGCTTCGAGCCCGAGCGCGGCTTCCGTCTGGCGACCTACGCCATGTGGTGGATCCGTGCCTCGATCCAGGAATACATCCTGCACAGCTGGTCGCTGGTGAAAATCGGCACCACCGCGGCCCAGAAGAAGCTGTTCTTCAACCTGCGCCGGCTCAAGAGCCAGATGCGCGCCCTCGACGAGGGCGACCTGCGGCCCGAGCAGGTGCAGCAGATCGCCACCAAGCTTGGCGTCACCAGCGACGAAGTGGTGTCGATGAACCGCCGGCTCGGCGGTCCCGACTACTCGCTGAACGCGCCGATGAGCGTCGACGGCGACGCCGAGTGGCAGGACGGACTGGTCGACGACCGCGACGACCAGGAGACCGTGCTCGGCGAGACCCAGGAGGCGACGCGCCGCCACGCCATGCTGGTGACCGCGATGAAGGACCTCAACGACCGCGAGCGGCGCATCCTGACCGCCCGCCGCCTCGCCGACGAACCCAGGACGCTCGAGGACCTGTCGGACGAATACGGCATCAGCCGCGAGCGCGTGCGCCAGATCGAGGTGCGCGCCTTCGACAAGCTGCAGCGCGCCATGAAGCACGCCGTGGTCGCCGCCGACGTCCACGCCCACGCCTGACGCGGCCGTGCATCGTCGAGCGCTCTTGACGGGCGCCGCCGCCAGCCTCGCGGCGGCGCCATCTTTCGCGCAAGCCCCGTCCGCGCCGACGCTCGTGGCGGCGCGCGCGGTGCTGGCGAAGTTCCTAGCGGACGCGAACCACGACCGCCGCCTTCTCATGGGCACGTTGCGACCGACCGCCGCCGACTATCGCCTGGTCTGGCGCGAGCCCTTCGCGACCCGCCTCGATGCCGCCCACGCCCCGTTGTGGGCGCGCGGCGAAACCTTCGAACCCAAGCCGGACCAGACCGAACTCGACGTCGTGCTCGTGCTCAGCGACGAGCTGATCGACCGCCAGCCGGTGCTGGCGCAATTCCCCGGTGGCTACGCGCGCATCGTGGAACACCTCGCGCGCGGCATTCCCATCGCGCGCTTCAGGTTCCACCGCCCCGGCGCGACCGCCGGCCTCGCCGGCGATGGCCTGGTCCATGTCGGCGGACGCTGGGTGCTGATGCCCAAGCCGTGGCGGGCGCTGGACGACCGGTAGGCGTCTCAGCGCGGCCTGGCGAAATACGCCTCCGGTTCCATTCCATCGATATGCCACGCCTTGAAGCGGGCCTGGCCATCGGCGCGGATGGCGAGGTCGATGGTAAGCACGATCTTGCCGTCGCGCAGCAGGTCCTCCAGCGGTTTGGCGCGTCGCTCGTCGACATAGAGACGGCGCTCGCCAAGGCCTCTGGGATCGAACGTGGCCGTGAGGCCTGGCACGCGCCGTCCCGGCGCCGACAGATACCCGTCCATCGCGACGCGGCATCCCGCGCCATCGATCTCGCGCGCGGGCAACGCGACCACCGGATCGCCCTTGAGCGGATCGCGCCCGCCCCGCACGCAGACGCGCATCGGATATCCACGCTGCTCCTCCGGCGGCTCCGCCCAGTTCCAGTCGTCCTGGTAGAGAATGTACTGGCCACGCAGCAGGTCGCGCGGATCGTAGCCGCGCAACACCACGCGCACGACCTCGCCCTCGCGGCTGCGGCGTTCGGCGTCCAGCACCATCCAGCCCAGCAACAGCACCGGCAACGCCAGCGCGATGGCCAGTCCGGCGCGAAACCGAGCGCTCATGGCGTTGCCCCCGCCGCCGTCCGTCCCGCCCGTTTCGACAACCACCATCCGGCCCAGGCCAGGCCGAGCAGCAACAATCCACCGCCGATCAACCCGAAGCCGGTCGTCGACAGGCCACCGAACGCCTCGAAGTAAACCACCAGCATCCGCCCGGCCGCGAAGGCGAAAGCCACGCCGAACAACCCGCGATGACCCGCCCGCAGCGCCAGCCAGCCCACGAAGCCCCAGAACGCCATGAAGGCCAGCGCCGCAATCGCGTCGCCGAGGTCGAAGCCGGCGGACTTTCCGAACCGCAACACCAGCGGCAACAGCCACACGGCCCAGGCCGCCACGAGGTAGCCCGTGAAAGCCCGCTCGCGCCGCCACCATGCCAGCGCGGCGGGCAAGGCCACGCACAGCAACGCCGCACCGATGGCGATCAGCGGCAGCGCGAGTTCGCGGTCGCCGCGGCTGGCGAAGCGCGACGACACATGACCGACGCACAGCGCCACGGCAACGGCGGCGGCGGCCAGACCGGTCAGCCAGCGCCCCTGCGCCGCCGCCGGCGACCAGAGATTCCGGGACCTGCCCCGCGACGCCGAGAACCGCCACCAGCACCCATGGCACGAGGGCAGCCGTCAGATCGCGATGGACGCCCAAGCCATGCCGCACGACAGCGTCGAGCGGATCCCACGCTGCGATCCAGGTCGCCAGCACGGCAGCACCCCACGCGACGCCGGCCATGCCCGAGCGGGTCGCGAGCGCGAGGAACGGCGTGCAGACCGCGACCCAGACCACCATCGCGACCCACATCTCGCCGCCGAGCTGGAAGACCTGACTGATCAGCGCGATGCCGCCGATCACCAGCCCGAACAGCAACAGCGCCAGCAATTCACGCGGCCAGACCCGGTCGCGGATCGCCGCCACGTAAACCCCGCCGGCGACCAGCGCCGTGAGCAGCAGATCGAGGCCGAGCTTCAGCGACGCCGGGATTTCCTCCCAGTTGGCGGCGATGACGGCCAGCACGCCCAACGACACCGCGAACACGCCGAGGCCGGCGATGGCGTAGAGCCACACCGGCTTCGCGTTCGAGGCCTCCCACGCGCGGATCGCCTCGACCCGGGCCTCGTCGAGCAGACCGGCGGCCTGCCAGCGCTGGAGATAGTGGTTCTGGAACATGGGGCGAGTATGGCCGCGGCGGCCGGCCGTGTCAGCCGCGCGAAAAAGGGACCGCCGCCATCGCCGGTCCCTCGAAACGAAACGATCCGCTTTCCGGTCGTCCGACGGACGCCCCTGAACCGGACGAGTCCGCCGTTTGGCTCGCCTTTACGAAGCGATGTCGCCGGCCGCCTTGCGCGTGGCCTGCACGGCTTCGCGGGCGGCCTTGGCCATCAGGCCGGCGTCGTTGGCGATGGTGAGCAGCTGGAAGCCCATGCCGATCATGCGCGCGGAATAGGCGGCGCTGCCGTTGTGCAGTCCGGCGAACTGGCCGCGCTTCTTGCAGGCCGCCACCAGCTTTTCGTAGATGCCGAGGATCAGGGGTTCCTCGCGATCGAGCATCGGCTTGAGGCCGAGCGACAGGCCGAGGTCGGAGGGGCCGACATAGATGCCGCTGATGCCGGGCACGTCGAGGATGGCGTCGATGTTGTCGATGGCTTCCTGGGTCTCGATCATCGGAATGATCAGGATCTCGTCGTTGGCTGTCGCCTGGTAGGGCGTCGCCTCGCCATAGGCGCCGGCGCGGATCGGGCCGTTGCTGCGTTTTCCCTTGGGCGGATAGAGGCTGTAGGACACCAGCGCCCTGGCTTCGGCGGCGGTGTTCACCATCGGGCAAATCACGCCCCAGGCGCCGCCGTCGAGCACCTTGCCGACGATGCCGGGCTCGTTCCACGGCACCCGCACCAGCGGCGTGACGGGATGCCGGTCCATCGCCTGGAAGCAACGCACCATCGACATGTAGTCCTGCACGCCGTGCTGCATGTCGACGGTGATGCTGTCCCAGCCGCACTGCGCCATCGTTTCGGCGGAGAAGCCGTCGGGGATCGCCAGCCAGCCGTTGACGCAGGCTTTTCCGGCCGCCAGTCGGCGCTTCAGCATGTTCGGCATGTCGCGTTTCCTCTTTCGATTCCGATTGTCCGGAGGGATCGCGTGCGACCCTCTCAGCTTCCGTCGCCACCATGGCGCCCGATGCGACTGTAGTCACATTCGCGGGGAGCCGAAACGCGCGAAGGTCCGCGATGCGGCATGGCGACGTCGCGCGGCAACGGCGTCCGGCGTCGTGCTCCAGCGACAGAGTATTGTGTGGAAACGCCGCGCGAGGCGATCGGCGGGCAGCCCCCGCGCGTCACGACGGGAAAAGCCCGCGCCGCCGCTCACTTTCATACCTTCCCCTGCCAACGGCGGGGGAAGGTGGCGCGAAGCGCCGGATGGGGGTGGGTGTCGATACAATCACGACGGCGCCAATCGGATTGCGTCTTTGATACGACCGCGCGAAGCGCAGCCCGCTTTCTTCAGACGACGTGACCTCGACCAGCACACCCCCATCCACCCTTCGGGCACCTTCCCCCGCCGTTGGCAGGGGAAGGTATGAATTTATGAGTACTCCGGCACCTTCCGGTTGTCTCTCCGGCCCCTACTGCCCGAACAGCGCCGCGTTCAGCTCCACGATCCGCACCAGCCCGTTGTCGGCGATGGCGAGGCGCTTGCCGTCGGGGTGGAAAGCGACGGCCTCGATGGTGCGTTGGCCGAACGAGTCGGCGGCGACCAGCCGGCCGGTGGCGATTTCCCACGCCACCACCCAGGCGTCGGTGCGGCCGGGATCGCCGGCTTTGGCCGCGACCAGATGGCGGCCGTCCGGACTGACGCTCATCGAACGCACCGCACCACTGGGACCGGCGTAGGTCCGCACCAGCGCGCCGTCGGCCGGATCGTAGGCGCGCACCAGGGTGCGGCCGTCGTCGCGCCCGGAGCGTCGCGGTCCCGGTGGGGCCGGCGGTGGCGGTGGCGCCTCCAGCAGGGTCGCGCC
>CAMDVZ010000126.1 GCA_945878895.1 Caenispirillum bisanense
GGTCGATTGTCCGTGGCGGATCAGGAAAACGCGCGGCACTTCGTGGTTGCTCCGTTGTTGGGGACTTCAGCGACCGGCGGCGTAGCCCTGCATGCCGCGCGGATTGGCCGCCGCCCGGCGGCGCACGCCGTCGCGCGACGCCGCCGTCAGGCGACCCTCTGACCAGTCGTCGCCGACCTCCACGATATGGCCGCGCCGGCGCAGCTCGTCGATGGTCGCCTTGGGGACCCGGTTCTCGACCGCCATCACGCCCGGACGCGACGTGCGCGGCCAGAACGAGATCGGGAAGTGCTCGCTGTGCCAGGCCGGCGCGTCGATCGCCTGCTGCATGTTCATGCCGCAATGGACGTGGCGCAGGAAGAACTGGGTGATCCACTGGTCCTGCTGGTCGCCGCCGGGCGAACCCCAGGCCATGTAGGGCTCGCCGTCCCGATGAGCCAACGTCGGCGTCAGCGTCGTGCGCGGCCGCTTGCCCGGCGCCAGCGAGCCCGGCAGGCCCTCTTCGAGCCAGAACATCTGCGCCCGCGAGCCGAGCGGGAAGCCGAGATCGGGGATCACCGGCGAGCTTTGCAGCCAGCCGCCGCTCGGCGTCGAGGTCACCATGTTGCCGTCGCGGTCGACGATGTCGAAATGCACGGTGTCGCCGCGTGCCTCGCCCAGCCGCCCGACCGTCGGCTCGCCGGCACCGCTGGCCTGCACGGCGGCGCGGCTGGCGTCGGCCCGGCGCATCTGGACCACGCCGCCATAGCCGTCGATCTTGCCCGGCCGCAGCTCCATCGAGGCCGCGTCGCCGATCAGCTTGCGACGGTCGGCGTTGTAGGCGTCCGACAACAGCGTCGACATTGGCACCGGCACGAAGTCCGGATCGCCGTAGAACGCCTCGCGGTCGGCGTAGGCGAGCTTCGAGGCTTCCACGAGCAGATGGATGAAGTCCGGCCCGGTCGGGTCCATGCCGTCGAGATCGTAGCCCTTCAGCAGCGCCAGTTGCTGCAACATGACCGGCCCCTGGTTCCACGGCCCGCACTTGCAGACGGTGTAGCGGCCGTAGTCGTAGGTAGTCGGCGCCTCGACGGTCGGCCGCCAGCGCGCCATGTCGTCGGCGTTCAGAACGCCGCGATTGCGCCGACCGCTGGTGTCCATGACCTCCTGGGTGCGGCAGAATTTGTCGATGGCTTCGGCGACGAACCCCTGCGACCACGCCCGCCGCGCCGCCTCGATCTGCGCCTCGCGGTTGCCGCCCACCGACTCCGCCACGCGCAAGATGCGGGCGTAGGTTTCGGCCATGACGGGATTGCGGAACATCGTGCCGGGTTTCGGGACGTTGCCGCCCGGCAAATAGAGGTCGGCCGAGGTCGTCCAGTGCTCGATGAATTGCTGCTTCACGGTGTTGATCGTGGCGCAGATGCGTTCGACCAGCGGATAGCCGTCGCGGGCGTAGCCGATGGCGGCCGCCAGCACGTCGGCAGGCCGCATGGTGCCATGGTCGCGCAGCAGCAGCATCCAGGTCTCGAACGTGCCCGGCACGCAGGCCGCCAGCAGGCCGGTGCCGGGCACCATGTCGAGGCCGAGCGATTTATAGTGGGCGATGCTGGCGCCCGCCGGCGCCGGCCCCTGGCCGCAGATCACCTCGGTCTTGCCGCGCCGCACGTCGTGCAGGATGACGGGCACGTCGCCGCCGGGGCCATTGAGGTGCGGTTCGACCACCTGCAAGGTGAAGGCGGTGGCGACGGCGGCGTCGAAGGCATTGCCGCCGCGCTCCAGGATGCCCATGCCGACGGCGGTGGCGATCCAATGCGTGGAGGCAACGACGCCGAACGTGCCGTCGATCTCGGGGCGGGTCGTGAAGGCGAGCGGCGATACGAACCTGGCCATGCGAACTCCCGTCGGTTGGCGTCGAATGGCCGGCGCCGGCGACGTTCAATAGCGCCGTCTCCGTCCCGAGGCCAGCCAGCCGACGACATTGACGATCCGACCGGCCGCCTCCTACCGTCGCGCCGGCAGCCCGCCGGGGAGAGCGCGTCCGTGAAGATCACCGCCGTCGAGACCATCAGGCTGGGCGAGTTCCCCAACATCGTCTGGGTGCGGGTGCATACCGACGAAGGACTTGTGGGGCTGGGCGAGACCTTCATGGGCGCCCAGGCCGTCGAGGCCCATATCCACGAGTTCGCCGGGCCGCGCCTGATCGGCCAGGATCCGTTGCGCAACGAATGGCTGGCGAAACACCTGACCGGCTATCTCGGCTGGCGCGGCGCGGGCGCGGAGACGCGCGGCAATTCCGCCATCGACATCGCGCTCTGGGACATCAAGGGCAAGGCGTGGGGCCAGCCCGTGTATCGCCTGCTGGGCGGACCCTGGCGCGACAGGATCCGCGTCTACAACACCTGCGCCGGCTACCGCTATATCCGCGATCCGCGCTCGCAACAGGTCGACAACTGGGGACTGGGCGGCAAGGCGGGACCCTACGAGGACCTCGACGCCTTCCTGCACCGCGCCGACGAGCTGGCGCACTCGCTGCTGGAGGAGGGTGTCGAGGCAATGAAAATCTGGCCGTTCGATCCGGCGGCCGAAGCCAACGAGGGCTGGCACATTTCGGCGGCGGAAATGAAGACGGCGCTGGCGCCATTCGAGAAAATCCGCCGCGCGGTCGGCGACCGCATGGATATCATGGTCGAGTTCCATTCGCTCTGGCGCTTCCCGGCCGCCGAGACGATCGCCAAAGCGCTCGCTCCCTACCGTACCTACTGGCACGAAGACCCGATCCGGATGGACGCGCTGGCCGATCTCAAGCGCTACGCCGCCGCCAGCCCGGCGCCGGTCTGCGCCTCGGAAACGCTCAACGGCGCGTTCGCTTTCCGGGAACTGTTCGAGAGCGGCGCCTGCGGCATCGCCATGCTCGACCTGTCGTGGGTCGGCGGTATCACCGAGGCACACAAGATCGCGGGCATGGCCGAGGCGTACAAATTGCCGGTGGCGCCACACGATTGCACCGGCCCGGTGGTGTGGACCGCGTCGACCCACCTGTCGTTGGCCGCACCCAACGCGCTCGTGCAGGAATCGGTGCGCGCGTTTTACACCGGCTGGTACCGCGAGCTGGTGACCGATCTGCCGAGGGTCGAGAAGGGCATGATCTCGCTGTCGGAGCGCCCGGGGCTGGGGCTGGAATTGCTGCCCGGCCTCGAACGCCGGCCCGATGCCGTGGTCAGGACGACGAGGGCCGACTGAACGACCCTGCCACCACCACCGGCCTCGGCCATAATTCGGCCGCGCTGGCTGGGCTATGATAGGCTGCGCCGGACCAGTCGCACGCAAACTCGGGATCGCAATCCATGGCCGAAGAGCGCCCCAAGGGCGAAGGATGGAGAATCGCCGGTCTGATCGGCGGCGGCATCGCGCTGCTGCTGATCGGTCTCGTGCTGGGATGGTACCTTTTCTATCGGCCGCTGGTGACCGTCACCGTTCAGGCGCCGCCGGCTCCGCCGCCGCCGGCCGCCGCCAAGCCCGATCCGGCGGCGTTGGCCGCGCTCGACCAGGCGCTCGACAAACAGCGCAAGACCAACAAGGAGCTCGAGGACCAGATCGGCAAGCTGCGCGAGGCGCTGGCCGGCAATGTCTGCACGATCACCGATCCGCGCGGACTGATGCCGCAGGCGCCAGGCACCGGGCCGGCCTCGCCGGTTCCGACCGGCCCCGGCAACACGCCGGGACCTGCTTCGCCCCTGCCCAAAGGGGCCGACGCGACCAAACCCGGCGACAAGCCCGCGGCGCCGACCGGCACCGCCGCCGACCTCGCGCCGCTTTTGCAGGGCGCGGTCGTGCTGATCCTCTCCGACAAGGGCAACGGAACCGGCTTCTTCATCGCGCCCGACCTGGTGATGACCAACCGGCATGTCGTGGCGCAGGCGTTCGAGGGCGACAAGGTGATCGTCACCAGCCGCGCCATGGGCAAGGTCCGGGTCGGCCAGGTCATCGCCTCGGCCGGTGGCCAGCAGGCGGGCGGCAGTGATTTCGCGTTGATCCGCATGGTCGACGGACCGGTGCCGGGGGCGAAGCCGCTGCCGCTGGCGGTCGAACCGACGGCGCTCAAGGAAGTGGTCGCGGCCGGCTATCCCGGTGCCATCGTGATCAACGACCGGAATTTCCAGGCATTGCTGGCGGGCAATCCCGGCGCGTCGCCCGAAGTGGTGATGACGCGCGGCGAGGTCAGCGCCGTGCAGAATCGCGAGCGCGGCATGCCCTCGATCGCCCACACCGCGGCGATCTCCAGCGGCAACTCGGGCGGACCGCTGATCGACCGCTGCGGCCGGGTGGTGGGCATCAACACGTTCGTCACCCACGCCCAGGCCGGCCAGGGCGGCGGCTTCGCCATTGGCTCCAGCGGTATCGTGCAGTTCCTCAAGTCGGCCGGCGCCACCTATCAATGGCAGGCCGATCCCTGCGCGAAGTAGGCCTGGGCATTTTCGGTCTAGGATTTGACGCCGGCAGCCTGGTCGACGGCGCGTTGCAGCAGATCCTTGCGGCGCGACAGTTCCTCGATGCGCCGCCGCTTTTCCGCGTCGCCCAGGGTCGGATCGGCGGTCGTCAGCTGGGTCTGGCGGTCGAGCGCGTCGACCTCGCCGCGCAGGCGCTGGACCTCCGCGTTGTTCTGTCCGCGGGAGGCTTCCGCCGCCGACAGCCGGCCACGCAGGCGGGAGATGTCGCCGTTGAGCGTCGCGGTCTGGCGCTGCAACGCGGCCTTTTCGCCCGACACCTGTTGCCGCTCGGTTTCGGTGCGGGCGTGCTGGTCCTGGAGTTGCTGGGCACGCTGCTGCTCGGTGGTCAGCCCGTCGCGGCGCGCCTGGGTGCCGCGCTCGTAGTTGCCGCTCGACAGGCCGCCGACGCCGCCGAAGAAGCCGCCCTGGCTGGGGTCGGTCGTGTTGCAGGCCGTCAACGCCATTGCGATGGCGGCGATCGGAAGCAGGGGGCGGATCATCGCGAGACTCCCGGTCAGCCGGTTTTGGTGATGCCGATGACGGTGTTCAGCTCGTTGAGCTGACCCTCCAGCTGGGCGATCTGGCCATCGAGGCGATGAATCTCGGCGTCCATGGCGCCGGAATTGGCGCCGCGATTTTCACGTAGCGTGTCGTTGCGGCCCGCAACGTACTGGTTGCGGCGCTCGTGCAGGCGCCCGATCGCTTGCTGGATCTGGGCCGCGTCCTGCTCGGCGGTGGCGACCCGGCGGTCGAGGTCCGACCGCGCGACACGGCGGTTGACGACCTCGCCGCGCAGCCGCTCGAGATCGGCACGGTCCTGGGCGACGACCGCCCGGCTGGTGGCGATCAACTGCTCGAGACGCTGGTTCTCCGAGCGCACGTCGGCGGCCATCGCGTCGAGCCGGTTGTTCTCGTTGGCATACTGGCGCTTCTTGTTGGCGACGTACTGGCCCGCGACGCCACCCAGCGCGCCGCCGGCAGCGGCGCCGATGGCCGCACCGGCGACAATGGCGCCGGTGTTGCGATTGCCGGCCGCGGCACCGATCAGGGCGCCCACCACGGTGCCCAGCAGCGCGCCGGCGGCAACGCCACCCACGATCGTGTTGTTGTAGTCGGCGGTCTGGGCGCGCAGGCGGCGTTGCTCCGGCGTCAGGCTCTGGTCGTCGGCGCCGCCGCTACCGCCACCGGTGGTGCACGCCGCGACCATCGAGACACACAGCAAGGCGACGAGCGCGGAGCGCGCGGCGCGGGGGTGAAAGAGCGCGAACATCGATGTCCCTCCTCAGGGCAACGCCAGAATATCCTTCAGCCACTGCTCGGGTCGCACCGCGCGAGCGGCACGATAGGCGCCGACGTGACCGCCGGCAACGCGGGCGTAGGGCTCCAGATGGCCCAGCCCGCTCTTCTCGTACTCGATGCGTAGCGTACCAAGTTGTTGCCCGACGGTGGAGTCCGGGAAATCCTGGGCGATCTGGACGATCGTGTCGGCGTAGTAGCGCAGGTTGCCTTGCAGGTCCCCGTTCATTTCCCGAATGCGCTGGTCGAGCCCTGCGACGTCGCGGCCGGCCGCTTTCTGGCTGTCGCGGCTTTTCTCGATGGTGGCGATGAAACGCTGGTCCTGGCGCAGCTTGTTGCCGAGGAACGCGGCCAGCCGCAGCAAGCCGCGGGCGGCGCGCACCCGCATGTTCTGCTCGTCGTCGAGCCGTTGGGCGTAGGCGCGTTGCACTTCGCCGAGGCGCGCGCGCACGTCGGGATCGGGCGACGCCGCGATCAGGCGTTGCAGTTCGCCCAGCGGATCGCTGCTGCCCTGGTCGCCTGGTCGCAGCGTCTCGATCTTCGGCAGTTCGGCCCACGCTTTCTGGACCTCGGCCAGTCGCTCGCGCGAGGGCAGCACCGGCCCGACCAGGGCCAGCCGGAAGCCGGCGGTGGCGATGCGGCGGGTGCCCTTGTCGTCGAACGGCACGATCTCGGCGCGATAGGCGCTGCGCACGTCGCCCTTCACGGTGCGGTAGTGGCCGCCCTTGGCGACGAAGCCGCCGGCCTGGCCGTGCAGGCGCGCCAGCTTGTTGAGCCGGAACGGTTCCAGCACGATCTCCTCGACGTTGCCCAGCATGTCGTGCAGGCCGAGCGGATTGGGCTTGAGCGTGCCGATGCGTTGCACCTCGTCGTTCGACGAATCGGCACCGCCATGCGCCACGTAGTCCTTGAGCTCGCCGGTCATCGGGAACACGCGACCCTCGAACTCCGACACCGAGACGGCGACGCCGCCGCGGGCGGCGTATTCCCATTCGGCTTCGGTCGGCAGGCGCAGGAAGCCGGGCGCGCCGCCGTCGCTGGGCAATTTCGCGCGGGCGTTTGCGATCAGCCATTCGGAGTAGCGGTGGGCGGCGCGCACGGCGTCGAACCAGGTCATGCTGCCGGCCGCCAGCATGCCCGCGCGCGAGGGCGGTTCGCATTCGCCGGCCAGCGCCTTCATCTGCGCCTGGGTCGTTTCGTACTTGGCGAGATAGAAAAAGCGTCGCCTGGGATCGCCGCGGTCGGCGAAGGACCCGTCGACATACTCGTAGCGCGAGGCCTCGGCGTAGGCGAAGCGCTCGTCGCCGCCGCCGATCACGATCTTGCGGTCCGCCAGCACCGATTCGTGGGGCACCTCGACGCGGCGGAACGCCATCGATCCGCCGCACGGCATCGGCAGTTCGAAATCGTCCGGCGCGGGTTTGGGATTGTAGAGTTCGCGCGGCCACGCCGCCGGCGTCTGCGCGTTCGCCATCGGCGCGACCAGCGACAGGAGGAGGCCGAGCGCAGCGCCGATGCCCGCTCCAAGCTTGCCGGCGTTGCCTCGCGTCACGTCGCTCCCCCTCGGCGGTCCGCCGGGCCTGGTCGGGCCGAACCGCGTGCATGGCAATGGAAGCAGGCGATCATGGCAAGCGTTGGGCGGTCAGGGCAGGCGCAGGCCGCGCTCGGCCATCGCCGTGCGCAGGCGGTCGGGATAGTCGGTGATGATGCCGTCGACGCCCATCTCGATCAGGCGCCGCATCTCGGCCGGATCGTTGACCGTCCAGGGCAGGGTGCGCAGGCCGAGTCCTTTGGCCTCGCGCACAAGCTCCGGCGTCAGGTTGCGCCAGAACATCGACCACGCGCCGCAGCCCGCGGCCTTGACCAGCTTCGGCACCGAACCGCCGTGGTCGGAGAGCTTGAGGCCGGCATGCCAGGGCGAGGCGCCCAGGACATCCGTCCGCATCGTGTTCATGCCGCCCGAGTCGATGGTCAGGCAGGCGGTCTCCAGTTCCGGCGCGAGCTTCTTTACCTCGACGAGACTGCGCCAGTCGAACGACTGGATCGTCGTGCGGCCGGCGATGTCCGCGCGTTTCACCGCCTCGACCGTGGCCCGCGCGAAGGCAGCCGGATCTGGCGTCAGGTCCGGCGCGTCGGGCACGATCTTGGTTTCGAGGTTGAAGCGCACGCTGGGTTTGCCGGCGCTTTTCGTCAGGGCAACGAGTTCGGCCAGCGTCGGGTAGCGCTCGCCGTCGGCGGCGACCTGTTGTGGCCATTGTTTGGCATAGGGACCGGCGGGATTCAGGCGGCCGATATCGTAGGTCTTGAGTTCCGCTAGGGTCAGCGTGCCGATCCGCCGGCCACGGTTGCGGCCATCCGGCTGCACCCATTGGCCATCGGGGCCGCGGGCGAGGTCCGGGTTGAGCCAGGGATCGTGCGCCAGCACCACCACGCCGTCCTTCGTGATCGCGAGGTCGGTCTCCAGCGTGGTGACGCCGATGGAGAGGGCGCGCGCGAAGGCCGCCAGCGTGTTCTCGGGCGCGAGCCCCCTGGCGCCGCGATGGCCTTGCAGGTCGAACGTCGGCATCTGCGCGAGGGCCGGCGCCGCGACGGCGAGCAGGAGGCCCAGGGCGGTCGCGAGCGCGTGGAAAACGGATCGGGCGCGGCGGTTTGTCATGGCATCGACCATAGTCCCGACCGGTCGTGGCGCCCACGGTATTCGTGCGACCGGGTGACCGGTTGCATCCGGCGTCCGGACGGGTTTGTCGCCGAAATCGCCGATACGACGGTGGAATTTGGATCGCCGTCCAGCTATCTCCACCCCCCTGCCCCGCTTGATCCGGACAGTTCCGTTTCACGTCGGGCCTGGCCGAATCGGGCATCGTGCGGGGTTTTCCCGGGAAGACCGCCGACTCTTGACAGGGCAGTCTTTTATATACATAATATGATGCATCAATGTCACGAGGCGATGTCGACGGACCCGGTCCATTGCCACGACGAGGAGAGACGCGATGGATGCGGTGAAGATGCTGCGCGAGTTCTGTGACGCGGTGGAGGCGCGCGACGGTGCCCGTTTCGCCCGTCTGTTCGCCGCCGACGGCGTCTATCACGACGTCTTCTACGGCGCCTTCGAGGGTCATGCGAAAATCGCCGAAATGATCGACGACTGGTTCCATCGCACCGCCAGGGAGTTCCGCTGGGACATGCACGCGCCCGTCAGCGACGGAAAGACGCTCTACGCCCGCTACACCTTCAGCTACGTCTCGACCCTGCCCGAGGCGCAAGGCAAGCGGGTCGGCTTCGAGGGCGTGTCGATCATGCAGCTGCGCGACGGCCTGATCACCGAATACCGCGAGGTCGCCAATGTCGGCCCGGCCTTCGTGGCGCTGAACTTCGCGCCCGAGCGCGTCTGCAAGATACTGGCGAAAGAAGGCGCCCACCTCGCCAAAGACCCGACCATGGCGCGTCACATCGCCTGAGTCCGGAACGCCATCATGCACATCGGCATCCTCGAACCGGGCGTCACGCCCGACGACCTGATCGACGCCCACGGCACCATGCC
Source organism: Caenispirillum bisanense (assembly GCA_945878895.1). GTDB lineage: Bacteria > Pseudomonadota > Alphaproteobacteria > Reyranellales > Reyranellaceae > CAMDVZ01. The sequence goes on from CAMDVZ010000126.1 coordinate 9,307, forward strand.
GCAGATGGCCGAGCGGCTGCTGGGGCCGCTCGATCCGGCGTTGCGGTTCTCGACCTGGCGGGTGGTCGACGACGTGTTTCCGGACTCCGTCGCCGATGCCGAGGGCTGGCTGGTGATGGGCTCCAAACACGGCGTCTACGAGAACCTGCCGTGGATGCGCCGGCTCAAGACGTTCCTGCGCGAGGCGGTGGCGCGCGAGGTGCCGGTGGTCGGCATCTGTTTCGGGCACCAGATCCTGGCCGAGGCGATGGGCGGCACGGTCGTGAAGTCCGAGCGCGGCTGGGGGACGGGCGTGCAGCGCTACGAACTGACCGAAGCCGCCGCCGCCTTCGGTCTCCACGACGGACCGACCGGGATCGGCGTGCACGCCATGCATCAGGACCAGGTGGTCGCGGTGCCCGAGGGCGCCGAGGTGATCGCCTCCTCGCCCTTCTGTCCCTATGCCGGCCTCGCCTACGGCAAGCGAGCGATCTCGTTCCAGCCGCATCCGGAATTCGACCAGGCCTTCGTGCGCGACCTGATCCGGACGCGACGGGGGGCCGCCATGCCCGAGGATGTCGCCGACGCGGCATTGGCGACGCTGGAACAGGGCACCGACTCCGAGCGGTTGGGGCGGTGGATCGTCGGGTTTTTCCGGGGCGATGGCGCGCGATTGCAACCGTAAATACGTTTATTCCAGAGACCGTTCGCCTATATGGGAACGATGCGTGAGCGTCTGAACCGCACCGAACAACGATATGACGGACGGGCGGACCGATGGCCGACGAGGTTGACCATGGTGGGTAGCACGAGCGGACCGGACGACCGTCTCGATCGTCTGGAACGGGACATGGCCGATGTACGGTCGGTTCTGGTACGGCTTGAGCCGGTGCTCAAGACGGTCAACGACGACGTGAAGGAGATCAAGGGGCGCCTGTCGTCGATGCCGACGACGTGGCAGATCATGGGGCTGGTCGTGGCACTGTTTGCCGGGTCGGCGGCCGTGATCCGCCTGCTCGCGAAATGAGCTGCCGCCTCACGTATTTCACGATCATGCAACAAGCGCGTGTTTTCGGGAGCTTGCGCACGACGGCACTTGAGCCCTTATGTCATCCGGATCTCGCCGAGGAATCTCACGTCTTTTGGCGTTTTTCGATGCCGCGAGAACGTATCGATATCCCTCGGCAAGCTCGGCATGACAGGAATACCGTGGGGCCGGCGGTGCTTGGACCGTTGAAAACACGTGCTGTTTTGGCTTTCGCGCGGCATGTGAATCCGGCAGGCAAGCAGGTCAAGAGAAGCAGGAATCGCGGACGCGACGTCAACCGGCTGTCTGGGGGCGGCAACGGCTTTCGCCCGACCGGCCCCGGGTTCGAGGCGTTTTGGACATGGCCGGCGCAAAAGAACGGTACGGCGGTCCGGGCTGTAGCCGGAGCCAGGCAAACCATGGACCTTCCGCATGCCTCGATCACGAGGCCCCGCGCCTCAGTCGGCGCGCCTTGGCGGTATGTACGGATCGCGCGCGCCGGGTGGCACTGGCGGGTAGTCCTGCAGGCTCTTCTGGAAGTCGAGCACCATGCGCCGCATGTGCGAACTGGCCCAGGAGTTGGCGGTGGCGATGTTCGTCTCTTCCTTGGGGTCCTGGATCAGGTTGAAGAGGTACGGCGATTCGAGCTTGATCGCCCCGTCGTTGACCTCCGGCTCCCAGACGAAGTGAAGCTTCCAGTCCTTCCACTTCACCGCGCGGAGTTCCTGCTTGATGTAGAAGACGAAGCCTTCGCGGCTGGATGTCGTCCGCCTGCCGGTGAAGAAGTCGAGCTGGTCGACGCCGTCGATGACGCGGTCGGTCGGGATCTCGGCGCCGGTGATGCGGGCGATGGTCGGGAACACGTCGGCGATGTGCACGATCTCGTTGGTCACGGCGCCCGCCGGCACTATGCCCGGCCAGCGCAGCATGAAGGGCACGCGCAGGCTGCCTTCCATCGCCGTGTGATACCAGCCTACGTAGCGGCTGACTCCATTTAGGGATTCCCAGCGAGGCCA